>JANJTG010000262.1 GCA_024711265.1 Bdellovibrio sp.
TCGCCTATCACTCGTTACGCGTTGAAACGATTTCTTCTTTAGAGATCGTTCTGGGCAGCGGTGAAGTCATTAAAACGGGCTTCGCCCAAGACCCCCGCTATCAATCCATCGGACACCTCTACAAACACGGAGTGGGACCATCTTTAGACGGACTTTTTTTTCAGTCCAACTTCGGTATCGTCGTCTCGGCGACGATTCAATTGCTTCCTCGCCCTGAAGAACAATGCTCTTTCACCATTGCCCTCCAGGATGAAAAAAATCTGCTTCCTCTTTTGAATGCCATTCGCCCCCTTCTTGAAAATCAAGTCTTACGCTGCATTCCCCACGTCTTCAATCAGGGACGCCTTTATGGAGGCATGGCCCCCTTGCTGGCCGACTATTTTAAAACGCAAGGGGAAGCCTGGAGTAAAGAGTCCATCCATGAATACATGAGCAAACATCTTCCCGGAAAATGGTTCGCCGTGGGAGTCCTCTCTGGCACTGCGGAGGAAATCAAATCCATGAAAAAAGCCCTTCGTGGAATTGCCAGATCGTGCGGGGGAACTTGTACCCTGTTGGACGAACGTATCAATCGGATCATTCGCGTTTTACTCAAACTTCCCTTCCTGAAAGAAAAGCGTGCGCTTTTTCACGTCTCCCAAGTGGTGCGGGGTCTCACTATCGGAGTCCCGACCGACAAAACTTTACCAAGCATCTGGTGGCCCATCACTCCCCAAAATGAACTGCAATCCCCAGGACAACTGGATGGCGGCAAGGCGGGATTTATTTACAACGTGCCGTTTGTCCCTTTCAAGTCCCAGGACGTGGATCTCATGTTGAAGGAAGTATATACCACCTTGGGCTCTTCAGGTTTTGAATATGCCATCACTCTGAATCTTGTAACTCCGCAAGTGGTGGAGGCCGTCATAAGTATTCACTATGAACGTGACGCCAAAGAGCAAGTCGACAAAGTTCACAAACTGGTACGACGTATGACTGAAAATTTAAACGATCTTGGTTATCCACAGTATCGCACCAATATTGCCATGATGGATTTAGTCGTCGACGCCCAAAGCGACTATTGGCAAGTCGTGAAAAGACTCAAAAGCGTCTTTGATCCCAAAGGAGTGATTGCGCCCGGCCGCTACTGCCCAGAATAGAGCCTCCCGAGCGCCCAATTTGTCACTACTGAGAGTTTCTATTCGAAATTCTGGCTTTATCTTCAATATATGGCTCCCTCGGAGGCAGGCTTCTTGCTCTGCCTGTGGACATGGTGAGATCATTTCATTTCCTGCTATCATTCGTAATAGGCGCTCTTCTGGGGCTTTCTTCGGCCTCGGCTGCTGAGACCTATGCGGATTATGTCAAAGAAAAGAACCGTATCAATGCCGGAGGCAGTGAAGCTGCGATTCACTTCTTTCATCAGAAATACAATGAATCCTCTTATGTGATCATTAATAAAAAATCAAAGTCCGCCTCCTTCTTTTCTGAAAAGGGGACACTTCTTGAAAAGTCGACCGTACAAACCTATCCAGGGGATGAACTCAACCGAGGGGGCGCTGGAATCTACTCCTATGCCGGCGCCAAGGGCTCGTTTCATTATGGAAAAGCCGAAAAAGACCTTTCCGTCCACGCTCTTTTTGTAGGGGATCTTCGAATTTCTCCAGGTACTGCGATCTATGTTCTTCCTGAATCTGAAGATCATCGCTTCCGTCTTCGCAATCACAAGATCACCTTCAACGCGGCCCGGGTTTTGCGCAACCGTCCTCTTTATAACTACAGCCCTTTAAACAAAGAGATTCGCCACAGCGAGTTCTCTGTCGATTACACCGATGCTTTTATTAAAAAGTACGTGCGCACCCTCCAAGAGGAAAAAGCCACATTGATGGCGCTGCTCAATTTAGAAAATGATGAATACAATATGCTGGCGGAATTTGCGTTCGGAGTTCTTTCTCCTGAAACTCAATTTGGAACAAACTGGAAATACCGTTTGAAGCAGAATATCCCCGTTGTGGTTTCCATCTTTAAAGGAAACGGCTTGGATACGGATCAAAACAGCCGAGGCCCCACTCAAATCAAGAAAATCCCGCCGGTCATCGTCGAGAAATACAACATCGATAAGGGAGACCTGAAAAGACCTGAAAATGCAGCTGTCGCAACTCTCGCCTTTGCTGCGGATCTTTTGAAGGAAGTGCGCAACATGGCAAACCTCCATCCGCTTATTTCTGAAGAAACCCTGCAGGACTATATCTATTATCTATATCAAGGCCGCCGTTATGAAATCAAAGACGGGACCGCGACCCCGGAAAAGAATCAGTCCATTCAAAAGATTAAAGAAGCTATCGGGCATCTTACCATTGAGGAATAAAGTCCTCGGGCATAAAAAAACCCACGCTTCTTTTGAAACGTGGGTTTCCACAAATCACAAAAATCAAAAAACTACTGTTTGCTTTCCCCTGGAATCACAATTCGCGAGCCCACCACCAAAGAGGCGGGATTGCGGATCTTGTTCTTCTCTTTGATATCCGTCATAGAGACATTGTATTTTGCCGCAATTGCTGACAAGTTTTCTCCCCTTTTCACGACGTGAACTTTGGTTTTTGCAACCTCACGTACCGACGAGCTGTCTGGAGACGGAACACGAATCTTCATTCCCACCTTAAGAGTGCGACCTCTCTTCATGCTATTTAAACGCTGAAGTTCAGACACGCTGGTCGAATACTTGCGGGCAATCGTATACAAAGAATCACCGGATTGAACGATATAATAGCGTCCATCGCTGCTGATACTGATCGAAGTCTTTTCAACATTCGTGTTCGTCGACTTCTTCGCCACCATAGAACGTTGAGTGGCGGAACGATCTTTCAAAGGAGTGCGATCTGGAACATAGATCTTCATTCCCACACGCACCGCTTTACGACGAGGCAAATCGTTGATATCGCGCAAATAAGCCACGGTCGTACGATAACGACGAGCTACGGTGCTCAAGGTATCACCCTGGCGGATACGGTAGATCTGAGTATCACCAGAGTCCGCAATAAACTGAACGCTCTCGACAATACTTTCATTCGCCGCGATTTGAGCCGCCTCGGATGTTCCCGGTGGAACGCGCAAAATAAGTTCTGATCCTCTTAAAGTCGCCACTTCCCCTTTGAACTTAGGATTTAAGGCTTTGAAGTCTTCATAGTTCAAATTCAACTTGTCGGACATTTGGCGAAGGTTGACCGGTTTATTCACGGTGATGTGATCAAACTCAATCGGTGGCAGATAATCGATATCATCAAATCCATATTTCGCAGGATCCTTACCAATCATCTTTGCCGCAATAAACTTAGGAACGTAATTGATGGTTTCTTTGGGAAGACGTTTTTTACGAGCCAATTCCCAGAAGTCACGAGTGTAGTGATTCATCACTTCGCGCTTTACGCGGTTTTCACCCACATTGTAAGAGGCCATCGCCAAATACCAGGAACCGAAAACACTATAAAGACCTTTGAAGTACTCTGCCGCCGCTTGAGTCGCAAAAACGGGGTCTCTTCTTTCGTCCACGAACGGACTGATCTCCAGACCATACCGTTTGCCCGTTCCGCGAATGAACTGCCAATAACCCACTGCGGCCGCATGAGACGTCGCACGTGAGCTAAAACCGGATTCAATCAAAGCAATGTAGAAAAGATCTTCCGGAAGACCGTTGTCGCGCAAAACTTTTTTCATTAGCTTTTCATAGCGAGTTGAACGCGCCAGATATCTTTCCATGTGAGGACGTCCACGTCCTTGGAAATAGGCAATCCATTTTTCAACAAGAGGATTCACTTCCGTGGGAATGGATTCCAACTCTTGATCGACCACCTTGGGTCCTTCAGGGTCTGAAAGGCGGAACGAACTGATATCCTTCATTTCCGCATCAGAATTGGCTCCTTCTGAACCTCCGGCAGATGTGCTGGTATTTTTATGGGCACATCCCGCCAAAAAGGCCAGGACCAAACTCAATGTTAAAAGTCTCCGCATGAGTCTCTCCTTCGACACAGATTTCAGGCTACAGAACTCAGGGGACTTTTTCAATAAAACATCGTCCTTATTTTGCCTTTTTATACAGCAAATCCTGCCATAAGACGGGTTTTACGACATAGTTTGCCTCTGCAACCAGACGATAGAGAAGAACATTACGAAGAATGGCCTTCACATAAAAACTTGTTTCCGTCCACGGAAGTTCGTCAAACCACAGCTCATCTCGAGCAGAGCCACTGGCCTGAGACACCAACTCTCCCAACTCGGGGCGTCCCTCAATCCAGTTTTTCATGCGATAGGGACCTGCGTTATATGCCGCGAGTGCGAAGGGCACATTGCCATTAAACTGGTCTAACATCTGGGCCACGTAGAAAGAGCCCATCGGGATATTGATCTCAGGACGAAACATATCATCTGGCAAATCCACCTTCAGGCCTAATTTTTTAGAAACTTCCTGAGCCGTTGGAGGAATCATCTGCATCAGACCCAACGCATTCGAAGTGGACACCGCCCGCAAATTAAAGGCACTTTCCTGACGAGTCAGACTTCTTAATAAAATCACCTGCACACCGTATCTCTCGGCTTCGGCTTGATACAATGAGGTAAATACTTCGGGATATCCAATCTTCACAAATTGTTCGCGACGCAAGCGAGGATCTGCCTCCAGGGCTTCATTCAGCAAACGGATGGACGTCACATACTGTCGACGTTCCCCCATTTTTTCTGCCAGCGCCACCTTCAAGGTAGGATCTTTGATGAACGGAACACCGCTCAACTCTGCCTGGGCTTCTGCCACCCAGCCGGCCTCCGACAGTTTCGCGAATCGCTGCCATGATTTTTTCTGAGCTCCAACAAGATAAATTTCATTTTTTAACTGAGGCGGCTTGTCCTTCTGTGAAGGCCAAGAAAGTTTTCCATCCTGAGACTCTGCTTGCAGGCGCAGACCATAGTAGGAAAAAGGATATTTGTCGATCAGCTCAGCGCCAACCTGTTTGGCACGATCGGGATTGGTCTCCTGCAGAGAGCGCACCAACCAATACCGCGCACTCAAGTCATAACGATCCCGCCCCAGTAAAAGCAAACGTTCCAGCAAGGCCGAGGCGTTCGAGAAATCCTTTTTTCGATAATGAATCAAACTCGCCCTAAACAAAGCCTCTGCCGCTTCGTCAGAACCTCCGTGATAGGTCATAAGACTGTTAAAGAGCTCCAAGGCGCGATCGTACTGCCCCAGGAAATGAGCGCAACGACCAGCAATCCATAAAGCACTGGTCGACTGTGCAGATCCCGGATTTTTCTCATTGGCTTTTTGTGCCAACGACAAAGCTCCGGCATAATCTCCCCGACGATGCAGGCTTTGCGCCCATTCTAACAAACGAGTTCCGTCCGCCTCTTCCATCTCATTCAAAGCTTTGATTTTCGCTAGTTTTTCAGTCAAAGCATTGTAGATATCCAAAGGCTTGTCTTTAAGACGTTTCGCCGCTCGACTGCCCGGATACTGATTTAAAATTTGGATAACATCCTTCAACGCGGCGATCGCCTCATTCTGTTTGAGCGACTGGCGAAGTCGCTCCTCGATCTTAATCTCTTCACCCACCTCTGCGGGTGCTTCCACCGAAGGTTTCGCTATCGACGACTCCCCTTTGGCTTTTGCTAAGAACTCTAACTTATCTTGCAGATACCTTGAATCTTTCTGATCTTGCGCTTCTTCATAAAGAAACTGCGCTTCAGAGTAGTGAACCCGCAAAAGAGCCAAATCCCCAAGCAGTTGATAGACAATGGCCTTTTGTTCTTTACTCAGCTTCCCAGGATCGGAAAGCAAAGACTCTAAAGAGGCTGACGCTTTTTGATTTTTCTTTAGCACTTGATCTTGCAAGCGCTGCAACTGCAAGCCCAACCATCTTTGACTTAGATCCGCAGACCATGGCCCTTCGTTGAGTAGATCCTTGTGAGGTTCTAACGTATTCAAAGCCTTTTCGATCGCGGCGGCATTGGACTTCTTCTTTTGCTCTTGCTCTAAACAGTGCATCCAGGTTTGCGCCACCCAACCACGAAGTTCTTTCTGTGCCGCAAAAACCTTGGGGGCCAACCCCACACACTCGGACCACTTCAAATGAAGCTCGTAATCTTTCAATTTCGACAACGGAGAAAGCTTCGCACTGCTCTTTGGAGTCATTGCCTGGTACAAATCAACGACTCCCGCCGAGGGAAGATCCTTCTTGAGATCCACTTTTTCGACCTGCGCATAAATGGGGGACGCCAAGATCAGCATCAACAGCAGAGTCAGATTTTTCTTCATACCTGTTACTCCTCTTTGTTCCCCACGACTTCAACTCGCTCTGTAAAAGGAATTTGGGGGAAGATGGATTTTTTCAAATAAACAAAGGACGTTTCTCGCGACTGTCGAAAGCTCAGTGGGATTTTCCAATAAGGTTCCGTCAATGACAATTCCACGTCCGGAGTTCCCGAGAGATCACAAAAATATACTATCGCATTTTCAATAACACGCTTCCCACAAAGATCATACCGCAAATCCTTGAAAGATCGCAGCACCCAAGGCCAAGGCCACTGTTCTTTCATTCCGATCTGCACCGTCTGCTGCAGTAATTCGGGGCGCAAACGAGTCTCCCCATAAAGAAAATCATAAAGATCTTTTAGCTCGTAAGTGGAATTCACATAAATATAGGGATGCTCCATATCCAGGGGATGGCGATACACGGAGCTGTAGGCGCTTCGGACTCCGAAGCCTATCAACACCACGGCCACTCCATAAAAGAGATATCTCCATCTTCCCTTTTCAGCCAGAACTTCAGCAAAGAATATGGCCACTACAAAATAAAAACCCCAGATCAAGGAAAGGATGCACCACACGGTCTTATAAGGAATGAACGAATAAATCAAAAGTTGCGAAAGTGAAAACACACTCATCACACGAAGACTTTTATGACGCGAGAAAACTCCTAACAAAGCGATACAGACTCCCAAAAGGACAAGGGGCTCTGCCGTTCCCAATACCTGCAACCAATATCCAAATGGTTTTTCATGTCCCTTGCCCTCGACGCCCGTCTTGAGCCACGGCAAAAAAGCTTTGATGAAATCCAACAGACCCGATCCATTTTTAAAAAAGCCCGTGAAAAGCTGAACAAAGAAAAGTCCCAGAAGACTTAAAAGCACCGTCAGACGAGGATTCCAGGCTTCTTTCAAATTTCTCCAAGAAAACAGTCGTCGCACTTCAGCTAAGCCCAAAGTCGCTAACGCCAACACCCAACAAAACAGCGTGATAGTGAAAGTTTCTTTCAACGTCACCATTCCCCAAAGTCCCACAAGTGCCAAAGCCCAGGCTTTCGCATCGGACTTTTCCAGCCACCGCAACATTCCCAAAGCAAAGAGGATTTGAAAAAATACGAACGGCATTTCGTGAATTCCTGAACGTCCGAAAAATAAAAAGGCCGGACTCAAGAAAAGAAACAACATCATCCATCGCTGCGTGATTTTTGAGGCTAAAAATCCGAAAGAAAAAATCATCACGCTCAATACACTGAAAACAGCGGGAAGGGAGCGCAAGGTCTCAATACTTTGCCCCCAAATGAGTTCAAAGAACTGAAGCATATAGAAATACAAAGGGCCGTGATAATTGTTCGGGTCGTATTTATAGAATCCCAAGGTCTGCATCTGCAGGACGAACCAGCCATTAATACCTTCGTCAAAATGCAGCGGTTTATTTGTCAGATCATAGAAACGTGTGAAGATCGTTCCACAAAGCAGAACCGTCCACGCCACCGCCAAAGAGTAATGTGTGCCTCTTACTGATTTCATTGTTTACTATCGTAAAGGCGGAATTGGTGGTGTCAACCCTGCAAAAGGGTCTTTTCTAAAGCTCGCAAAGCTTCATACAGATAATAATCCAGCCAACGGTGAGATCCCAATGGAGTGATTCGGCGGGTGAGGTACCCCAAGTGTCCGCCCCGAGACTCAATATGCATCTGCGCCCATTTGGAAAAGGGAGCGGTGAGGTAGTCCTGAACAGACACAAACGGATCGTCCTGAGCCGTCAGCACATAGGTCGGAACATCAATACCTGAGAGATAGTGAATCGCCGAACAGCTATTATAGTAATCTTCTCGATCCTTAAATCCTG
>JANJTG010000503.1 GCA_024711265.1 Bdellovibrio sp.
GCGGCACGACCTTCACTTCGGCGCGCACCGTTGCCTCGACCGCGGGAGGCGGCGCGACCTTCGGGGGCACGAGCTCGATGACCTCGACGTGCAGCTCGGCCCCCGCGAGTTCCTGCGGCACGTCGGCCCACAGCGCGACGGTGTTCGTGTCGTCGAAGGCGTTCCGGTACGTCGCCGTGAAGATCCGGGCTGCGCCGCACCGGCGCGCGCGCTCGGCCTCGAAGGCGAGCTGGCCGGGCCACTGCTCGGTGAGGGTGCGCTGCCAGCTCCCGACGGTGGGCGCCGGTACGTGCACCGTCGCGTCGGCCGTGGCGGTGGCCTCGACGGGCGCTGGACTCCCTGGGCCCGGCCACGGCGCCGGGCCCGACACCGGGGCGGGAGGCGGAGGCGGTGGGGCTGCAGGTGGGGGGAGCGGTACCGGGAGCGGCTGCGGAGGCGGCGGTGGACCGGTGGGGCCAGTAGGGAGCACGGGCTCCGGAGTCGGGAGCGGTGCGGGCGGGGGCTCCGCCGTCTCAGCGCGGACCGCGACCCCCGCGCGGGTGCGCAGCAGCGCTTGCCACCGCTCATCCTCCACGCCGAGCGGCTGCTGCTCCCCATCGGGGAAGGCGAGCGTGAAGAGCGGCTCGCAGGCGGCGACGAGGCGCACGCGCACCTCGAAGTCGTGGCCCTGGTGGTCGGCGTGCTTCGGCACGTTCACCTGCACCGGGCCGACGAAGCGCCCGTCGGGGAGTGGCACCGTCGTCTTCACCAGGGTGACGCGCCGCACCGGCGCGCAGGCCGACCCCACCACCAACACTGCCCACCACCACGCGTGCGCCGACATGCGATGCGGGCCTACCACGTCGTACGCCGGCGGATATTCACGCCTCGCCCCGTCACGGGAGCTGCACCGCGCCGATGGGGTGCGGGTTGAACGCGACCTCCCAGCGGAACCCGTCGGGGTCGACGAAGTAGCCGCTGTACCCGCCCCAGTCGCGCTGCTGCGCAGGGTGCACCGTCGCACCGGCGGCGCGCGCCGTGGCCAGCACCGCGCCGACCTCCGCGGGCGCGGCGACGTTGTGGGCGAGCGTGAAGGGCAGCGTACCGCCGCGGGAGACCTCGCCGAGGTCGGCGCGTGCGGCCGCCTCGGCCCAGAGCGAGAGGACCAGCTTGTGCCCGACGTGGATCATCACCACCTCGCCGCCCGCCTCGAGCGCCGCGGGCCAGCCGAGCCCCTCGAGGTAGAAGCGGCGCGCGCGGGCCAGGTCAGCGACCACCAGGGTGACGAAGTTGAGTCGAGGGTCCACGACGCGCTTGTAGCGAGCACCGACGCGCGGCGTCGAGGGCACCCGGCTCTCCCCGATTCCGGCGACGGCGAGCGTTGTGGCCGATGCGGCGCCTCCCTACGCTCCCGGGCGTGACCTCGACTCCCCTGCTCACCCGGCGGCGGCTCCTCGTGGTCGGCGGCGCGACCGCGGCAGCC
>JANJTG010000280.1 GCA_024711265.1 Bdellovibrio sp.
TGTCTCGGATGTATCCCTTGGAAGAAGGGCAAATCCTAATCAACGGCATTCCCATTGAAGACATTCAGCAAGAGTCTCTTCGCAAAACGTTCCTTCTGGTTCCCCAAGAGGCCTTTTTGTTCAGCGAAAGCATCTCGGACAATGTCAGCTTTGGCCTGCGCGAAAAGGCTTCGGAAGAAGAAATCCTGCGCATGACGGAAATTGTAGACCTCAGCAAAGAGATCGACTCTTTACCCCATAAGTACGACTCTCAATTGGGCGAAAGAGGGGTCAATCTTTCTGGCGGCCAAAAACAACGCCTTACGATTGCCCGCGGTCTGATTATGAAAACACCCGTTCTGGTGTTGGATGACTCACTCAGTGCCGTGGATACCAAGACGGAAAAAGCCATCGAAGAAGAATTGGCAAAAAGCCACTCCACCACAAGTCTTATTATCGTGGCTCACCGTCTGTCTTCCCTAAAGGGCGTCGACAAACTCTTAATTCTTAAAGATGGCCATGTGGAAGCCTGGGGTACCTACGCGGAAGTCTTGAAGGTCAGTCCGACGTTCCAAAAAATCATCCAAATCCAAGGTCAGGGGGATCACCATGAGTGAAAACTTCATGCATGAAGATTTGGTGAAGACCAAAATCACTTATCCGATTTTATTCAAAAGACTTTGGCCTTATGCTCGCAAAGAAAAGATGCTTTTATTTTCAGCCATCTTCGCGGTCGCGGGCGGGGCGATTGCCGCTCGTCTTATTCCCGCCTTGATTGGTTATGCCATTGATCACGGCGTGAAAGAGAAAGACTATTCCATCTTCACCCAGGTGGCCTACGTCTATCTTATTCTCGAGATCTTCAGATCCTGTTTTTCATTCGCCAACGTTTATCTTTTCCAGATTTTTGGAAATAAAATGCTTTTTCATTTGCGCGAAGACCTGATGTCCCACGTGCAGAGACTGCCGATGCAGTTTTTCAATAAAACGCCCACGGGTCGCATCGTCACTCGCTTGACCAATGACGTGATGTCCTTGGGGGAACTTTTCACCGATGGTGTGATCTCGGTCTTCACTCACGTTGTTATTATTATTTCCGTCGTCATCGCCCTGGCTTTCATTTCCTGGAAACTCACTTTAGTTTCCTTGATTTTAGCGCCCTTCTTCATCGCCGCCTCTTTCTATTTAAGCAATCGCATCCGCGACATTCTTCGTGAACAGAAGAAGAAGCTCTCGTTGATCAATGCGTTTTTGGCCGAAAATCTAAATGGCATCAAGGTCGTGCAGCTTTATAACCGCGTGACCCGCAACCGAGAATTGTTCTCTAGCCTTTCCACGGACTACCGCGACACCAACATGCGCTCCATCCGGTCCTACGCGCTCATGCAACCCATCATGAACCTATTTAATGCGGCCACGATCACCTCGGCCCTTTATTTCGGTGGATTGTTGAGCACTCAGAATTCCATTGCGATTGGTTCTTTGGTGGCTTTTTTAATGAACATTCAAGATTTCATTCCGCCCCTTCGCGAGATCCTGGAAAAATACCAACAGTTTCAAAACTCTTTAACCAGTGCGGAACGTATTTTTACTTTAATGGATGAACCGAAAGAGCCTGAATCGGAACTTCTTCAAGTTCCGGAAGTGATTCGCGGTGATATTGAAATTCGCAACCTGAATTTCCAATATGAAAGCCATCTGCCCCTGGTTCTTAAAAATATCTGCTTACAAATCAAAGCGGGAGAATCCATCGCTTTGGTCGGGCGCACGGGCAGTGGGAAGTCGACGTTCATATCTCTTTTACAAAGATTTTATGACGCCCCCGAGAAGTCAATCTTCGTCGATGGCCTGCCGTTGGAACGCATCCCACGAACTGAAATCCGTCATCATGTCGGCGTTGTTCAGCAAGACAATTTTATTTTTAGAGGCACCATCAAGGAAAACATCGGACTGGGAGACCCCCGCGTCACCGACGAGCAGATTCAAAAAGCCTGCGAGAAAACAGGCTATATGGCCATGCTTGAGCGAACCGGAAGAAACCTTGCCAGCCCGGTTGATGAGCGCGGCGCCAATCTGTCCGTCGGAGAACGACAGCTTATCGCCTTCGCCCGCATTCTGGCCTTCAATCCCGACATCCTAATTCTGGATGAAGCCACCGCCAATATTGACTCCGAAAGTGAACACGTTATTCAAGAAGCGACCAAGGAAGTCACCAAAGGACGAACCAGCATTATTATCGCCCATCGTTTGTCAACGATCGAACAGTGTGATCGTATTGTGGTTTTAAATCACGGTGAAATCGTGGAAGTGGGCTCTCACACAGAACTTATGAAAGCCCAAGGACTGTATTATCAGTTTGCTTCTTTAGGTTTAAAATCAACTTTAATGGATGCGTCTGCAGACGGAACCGCAGAACCATAAAAGCGAATCACATTCAAAGACTCGATATAATCCCATCCGTTTACGTTACTGCGGGGGATGGATTGTCCGTTGATACTGACCGTAATGGTCTCGACCAACGGCAATTTGGATAACTTGAAGTCCGTAAGAATCTGATAAATCCGAGCGCGAATATTTGACACGGCCGAAGATAGATTGGTGCTGCAGATGGACTCTTGCACACCTGCTGATTCTCGCACGATATCAATGAAGGTTAAACCCGACTCTGAATAATCATTAAAGGTCTTGCAGTTCACACTGGTAGGCAAAACGCCGATAAAGTTAAAGACCCACGAGCGAGACCCATCAACCCAGGGACGCTTTAAGCCATCCAAGAAGTTTACATAATGAGATACTGGGTTAGAAACCGCACTCTTGTCGTTTTCATCTGACAAAGCAATGATCACCAAAAGAGCATCTTCTCGAAAAAATCCTTTTCCCTCATTCGCCAAGTAGCTGGCTGACAGGGCCTTCTCCATAGACTCCAAACCGCGCTCGTTATTGCTCCCCGCCTCACCCACAATCATTCGATCTTTCAACGTATTGAGAAGATCTGGGGTTGTGGAAGTTACATACTTCGGACTGCCGACAAAGCGCCCCCCATCGGGATTCGTGCCTCCCATACTGGTCGTGACCACCGCCATGTGATAATCCATCTTAAGGGAGTTGAGCTTCCCCACAAGATCGGGAACCTGCGCACTCAAACTTTGCTGGTGTTTCAACATGGAAGACGAGTTGTCGACAATCCAAAGAATATCGACCTTGTTGTTATAAGTAATATTTTGTCCAAAGTTATCAGAGGCCGCAGGAAGATCAAACTTTACGTCCTGTGCGCAAGCCGCCAATACGAAGACGGTTGCGATCATCCCCAATACTGAAAATTCCTTTTTCATAAGTCCTCTTTTTCCGGCGGTCCGAAATGAAATCCTTACGCAGCTTTGGTCGTGAAATTTTTAATGGATTCACGCACAGACTGACTTAAAGTGGTGAACTTCACACCATACTTCACAGCCTCCGCATCACGAGCCGAAGCCTCTTTTACAAATTGCTTGCTCAAAATTTGGCAAACCACATTAAAGGGAGGAACCCCATTGCCGGGCTGAAAATGAAGAAACAACGACTGTCCTGGCTGAAGATTCGGAGTGTCGATCAAAACGCCGGCTCCGCCAGCGCTGATCTCCAAGGCCTGACCACGGAAGACTGTTTTGTTATTATGAACAATCAAAGACGCGCCATAAGAAGC
>JANJTG010000515.1 GCA_024711265.1 Bdellovibrio sp.
CGGCGACGGTGGAGCGGCCGACCTCCACGCCGGAGCGCCCCGACTTCGCCGTGGGCCTGCTCTGCCTCGACGGCCTCGACGGGCGGCCGGTGGGCCAGGCGGTGCTGCCAGCGAACACCATGCCCGAGGAGACCTTCCGCGAGTTCGCGGTGCTGCCCGAGGGCGGCGTCATGGCCCTCGAGCGCACGCCCGAGGGGCCGCGGCTGGTGCGCTACGCCTGCCAGTGATTCACGGCTTCCGCTCGGCGAACCGTGCCTCGATGCGCCGCGTGGCGGCAGCGTCAGAGAGCACGCAACCGGCGGCCACGTCGGTGAGGCCCGCCGTCACCGCGGTGATGAAGGCGGACTGATCGGCCATCCGCTGGCGCGTCGCCAGCGGTGACGCTCCGGCTTCAACGAAGCCGCGCGTCGCTCTCCGGGCTCTCCTTCGCCTCATCGACGAAGTGCCTCCGTGAACGCCCCCTCGACCTGCACCGCGTCGCGCCCGTGCCCGTCGACGAGCGCGCGCAGCGCCCGGCGCTCCAGGGCCTTCGCCGCCGGCGGCGCGCTGCTCCCCACCGTCACCAGCACCGGCACCAGGTAGCGCTGCTCTGCGGGCACCGCCTCGAGGCCCGCCATCGCGTCCGGCGTCAGCGAGCGAATCGACGGCACCTTGCCGAAGCTCACCGCCAGCTCCCGCCGCCCCACGCCCACGATGGCCGCGTGCCCGCGCTCCGCAGGAATCGACACCGGCGCCGCCGACGCCTCGCGCACGTCTTCGCCGAGGCGCGGCTCGCTCCGCCAGGCCGCGAGCGCCTTGCGCCCCGCCGCCGCCTCGGGCGACGACGCGCGCGCCGGGTCCGCCAGGGCCGCGAGCCCCTCGAGCTTCGCCGCCAGCGCGCGCGCCGCGGGGAGCACCGGCCCGTCGCGCTCGCCGTTCGGCCCCACGCCCGGGAGCCCGCCCAGCTTCTCGGCCTGCAGCGCGGCGGCGAGCGCCCGCAGCGACGCGGCCTGCCGGGCGAACACCAGCGCCACCGGCTCCACCTCGAGGTGCGGAGGCACCTTGAGCGCCACCTTCAGCTCCGTGCGCTCGCCGTCTTCGCCGCGCGCCGGCGCGCCCTGCCCGCCGCCCGCCTCGCCGTGGGCGCCCACGAGCGCCTCGAACGTCGCGCGCAGCCGATCGCGCCACTCGCCGTCGAGGC
>JANJTG010000527.1 GCA_024711265.1 Bdellovibrio sp.
CCGCCGAGCGCGCCATCCACCAGCCGGTGGTCGAACGAAAGCGAGAGCTGCACCATGCGACGGATCGCGATCACATCCTCGCCGTCGCGCTCGATGACGACGGGCTTCTTGACCAGCGCGCCCACGCCGAGAATCGCGACCTGCGGCTGGTTGATGATGGGGATGCCCATCACGTTGCCGAACACGCCGAAGTTCGTGATCGTGAACGTACCGTCCTGAATCTCCTCGGGCTGCAGCTTGCGCGAGCGGGCGCGCGAGGCGACGTCGTAGATGCCGCGTGCGAGGCCGACGGCGTTGAGCGCATCCGCGCCGCGCACCACGGGCACGATCAGTCCGCCATGCTCGAGCGCCACGGCCACACCGAGGTTCACGAAGCGCTTGACGAGGATGTTCGTGCCGTCGATCGACGCGTTCAGCAGCGGGAACTCCTTGAGCGCCCGCACGGTCGCATCGGCGATGAACGGCATGAAGGTCAGCGAGAATCCCTCGCGCGCCTTGAACGTCTCGGCGTGCCGGTCGCGGAACGCCACCACCCGCGTCAGATCGGCCTCCGACACCAGCGCCACGTGCGGCGAAATCTGCTTGCTGCGCACCATGTGCTCGGCCATGAGCCGGCGCATGTTGTCCATGGGGATCACCTCGACCCCCTGCCCCGCCGCCACCGGCACGGGGGCGGCCATGGGCGCGGCCGCCTGCACCGCTGCCGCCGGCATGCCTGCGGAAGCCACCTGCGCCGCTGCTGCTGCGGGCGCTGCGGACGCTCCACCCTGCTCGAGCCATGCGAGCAGATCGGCCTTCGTCACGCGTCCGCGCGAACCCGTACCGTTGATGGAGGCAAGCTGCTGCATCGACACGCCCCGCTCGGATGCGATGCGCAGCACCACCGGCGAGAAGAAGCGTCCTTCCAGATCCTCGTCGGATGCCACGGCGGCGGGGACATGCTCTGCGGCACCTTCGCCGGCCGTGTCCGCCGGCGCGCTGTACTCGACGATGCCCCCATCGGAAGCCACTGCCGCCGGCACGGGTGCTGCGGCTGTGGCCGCTGCTGCAGCCGCTGCGGGAGCAGCTGCCACC
>JANJTG010000318.1 GCA_024711265.1 Bdellovibrio sp.
GGTGTCGGGGCTTTGACCCTGGCTCTGTTCACAAGCATTTTCTTTTCTTTGGCGGCTTTGTTTTCGCCAGAGATGAAAGCGTTGAGCTTTTTCTTTCTTTTGACCTTGAATAATATTGCCTTTTTCTCGGTGGCGGGACTGTCGGGATATTTGAGTGAACAACTTCAAAGTGTTGGCAGCGAACTTAAGAAGACGGGTTTGAGTCTTCGTTCGGCTCAGGAATTGAATGAAGTTTTGGTGGAAAATATTCCAACCGGCATGGTTTCGTTCACTGAAGCCGGAGAAGTTGTCAAAGCGAACTCTTCAGCAACCCAGATCCTGGGGGTTGCAGATTTTAGCAAAGCAAATTGGTATGATTACTTCCCAAGTGTTAAAAATGATGAAGGACTCTTTCGGGGAGATGTTAAATACACTCCTCCTGGGGAAACTCAGGTTAAGATTTTGGGCATGACAGTGTCTAAGATCTATAGCCCTGAGCTGCAAGCGCGCTTATGTATCGCCTTGTTTGACGATCTGACCAAGATTCGTCAACTGGAGTATAGTGCCCGTCAAAACGAGAAGATGGCGGCTGTCGGAGGACTTGCGGCCGGGATTGCCCATGAGATTCGTAATCCTTTGGCGGGGATCAGTGGCAGTATTGAGTTGCTGACTCAGACCGTGAATAACGAAGATGATAAGAAGCTAATGAAGATCATACTTCGTGAAATTGATCGCTTGAATAATCTGATCACAGAGTTCTTAGATTACTCCCGACCGGAAACGCCCCCCACAGATCCTGTAGATTTATCTCCTTTATTGAATGAAATTCTGGATTCAATGCTTGTGAATTCACAAGTTCGAGCGGATGTGCAGCAAGTACGGGAGTTGGGTTCAAGTCTTATTATTTTAGGTCGTCGGGACAAGTTAAAACAGGCGTTCTTAAATATCATTATCAACTCTTATCAGGCGATGAATGAATCTCAAAAACCAAGTCTTTCTGTGAGAGCTCTTGTAAGTGAAAAAGAAATACAGGTTAGAATTCGAGACGCAGGTTGCGGGATGAGTGAAGCCACGAAGAAAAAAATGTTTGAACCCTTCCACACGACGAAAGCGAAAGGCACGGGCCTTGGTCTAGCTGTGACTCATAAGATTTTGGAAGGACATGGGGCACAGGTGTTTGTAGAGAGTGAAGTGGGCGTAGGTACTGAGTTTATTTTGACTTTTCCAAGAGCTAACTGAGAGAATAGTGTTTAACACAGGACGTGGGAGCGTATAAATGAAGTCGAGAATTCTTGTTGTCGATGACGAAGAATCAATTCGCGAGTTTTTAGAGATCATGCTGAAAAAAGAAGGTTATGAAATCACTTTGGCTGAGGACGGCCAAAAGGCGAAAGACCTTCTTGCTAAAAAAACTTTCGACATGATCATTTCCGATTTGCAGATGCCTCATGTCACCGGAATTGAGCTTCTAAAGCATGTGAAGGAATCCTATCCCGACACTGTGTTCATGCTGATCACGGCCTTTGGAACAACCGAAACGGCTGTTGAAGCCATGAAGATGGGCGCTTACGATTATTTGACGAAGCCATTTAAAATTGATGAAGTTCGTTTGAATATTCAAAATGCTTTGCGTTCTCGCAATCTTGAAGTTGAAAATAGATCTCTTAAAAAAGAACTTGTTAAAGAATACTCCTTCCAGAATATGGTGGGGAATTCTCCAGCGATGCACTCGATCTATGACATGATCAAAAGAGTGTCTCAAACACCCACAAATGTTTTGATCACAGGGGAATCGGGAACGGGTAAAGAGGTGGTTGCTAAGGCGATTCACTACAATGGCCCTTTGAAAGACAGACCTTTTGTGACGGTCAACTGCGGTGCCATCCCAGAGAATCTGATGGAATCTGAAATGTTCGGTCACAAAAAGGGATCTTTCACCGGCGCGGTGGCCGATAAGGCGGGTCTTTTTGAGGTCGCCGACGGTGGAACTCTGTTCTTGGATGAGGTGGGGGAATTGCCACTCACTATTCAGGTGAAGTTACTTCGTGCGATTCAAGAGCGTGTGATTCGTCGCGTGGGCGCAACAGAAGACAATAAAGTGGATGTGCGTATTATCGCGGCGACGAATAGAAACTTGGAAGAAATGGTTCAAAAAGGAACTTTCCGTCAAGATTTGTTCTATCGTTTGAATGTTATTAATATTAAAACTCCGGGTCTACGTGAGCGCCGTGAAGATATCCCTCTGCTCGCTAATCACTTCTTGAAGAAGTATAACGAGCGTTTGAATAAGAATATCGGCGGCATCAGCGCGGAAGCCATGGAGATCCTCAAGAAGTACGATTACCCAGGAAACGTTCGGGAGCTTGAGAATTTGATTGAACGCACCGTGGCTCTTGAGGGAGGCGCAACGATTTTGCCAGAGTCCTTACCTCCGATGGTGAATACGGCTTCAGGTCGCAAGATGGCTTCATCGAATGAAATTGAAATCGGTGATGATGGTGTTGATCTGGATAAGGTCATGGGGCAAATCGAAAAAGAACTATTGATCAAGGCGATTCACTCAGCCGGAGGAGTTAAGAAGAGAGCTGCGAAGCTTCTTCATATATCCTTCCGATCTATGCGATATCGCATAGAAAAATACAACCTCGGCGTTGTTGGTGATGATGAGCTGGATGACGAATAAGATCTCTTATTAAAATTTTAACAAAGTATGAAAAGGGAGCGAAAGCTCCCTTTTGATTTTTCTTTAAACGATTTCGGGATAGATATCGGAATAAGTTCGAATGCTATTTTCTTCCACTCTTTTGTGCAGATGACTTCTATTGAGTTCCGCAACGTGTCCTACCCCCATGGCACCGATCACATGGGCGACGGCCTCTAAGGTTTCCTGGTGAAAGTTTTTAACTCGAACTCTTTTGGTGGGCACATGAAGGCCATCATAAAGGGCTTTATTTTGAGTGGCGACTCCTGCTGGGCACTTGTTGTTGTTGCAGCGAAGGGCTTGAATGCATCCTAACGCCAGCATCATCGATCGGGCGGCGTAGGTTGCGTCGGCGCCAATGCACAGAAGTTTTACGATATCAAAAGCCGTTGTGATTTTACCGGTTGCAAGCACTTTAATTTGATCTCTGAGGCCTGCCTTTTTAAGAGCGTCCACAACAATGACCAGAGCGTCGATTCCCGGCATCCCGATATAGTTTGTAAACTCCAAAGGGGCGGCTCCTGTGCCGCCTTCAGCGCCGTCCACGACAATAAAGTCGGGATAGCTTTTAAGGTCACGCATCAGTTCCACGAGCTCTTCGAATTCTTTTTTGTGCCCCAGGCAGAGTTTAATACCCACAGGTTTTCCGCCGGAAAGCTCACGTAATTGAGAAATAAAGGAAAGCATGCCTTTCGCATCCGAGAAAGCACTGTGTGCCGGTGGAGAAATCACATCTTTCCCCAAAGGAACATTGCGGATATCTGCGATTTCTTGAGTGACTTTTTTGCCTGAGAGGATTCCGCCGTGGCCCGGTTTGGCCCCTTGTGAAAGTTTGAGTTCAATCATCTTCACTTCGGGGCGTGTGGCGTTCTTTTTAAAGAGCTCTGGATCGAAATCTCCGACGTGATTGCGGCAGCCGAAATACCCTGTTCCAATTTGCCAAATAAGATCGCCACCGGGTTCTAAGTGATACGGAGAAATGCCTCCTTCACCAGTATTGTGAGCAAAACGACCATCTTTGGCGCCGCCATTTAGAGCCAAAATACTATTCGGAGACAGCGACCCGAAACTCATTGCTGAAATATTCAGAAGCGACATGGAGTAGGGCTGTGTACAGAGGTTGCTTCCCACGGTCACTCGCAGTGAATCCCGATCGACGTGTTTTGGGTACAGTGAGTGAGTCACGAACTCATAACCTTGTTCATAAACATTGTGTTGAGTTCCAAAGGGGACCGTATCTAAAACCTTTTTCGCTCTTTGATAGACGACGGAACGCTGTTCGCGACTGAAAGGTTTTCCGTCAGTATTGGATTCGATAAAGTACTGATTAATTTCGGGACGAATGGACTCAAAGATATAACGAAGGTGCCCAAAGACAGGAAAGTTGGCTTTGATGGCATGTCTCTTTTGTCGAATGTCGCGAAACCCCAGAAGGAAAAAAGGCACAAAAAATACCAGCGAATAAAGTCCCGGAGGCCATATCCAAACGAATACGATGTTTAAGATGATGGCGACAAAAAAAGCGATATAGAATTGTATTCTCACTTTAAGCCTCTTGCGATGGGGGCAGATATAAACGGTGTCAATTTCTTAAGCGGGGTGGAGAGGATCCCTTAGGGATTAGGGGCAAACAGAAAGATAGTTTGCCCTAAGAAAAGGGAAAGATAAGAACCACGGTTGTTGTTGGATGGAAATAGGAAACAGAACCCATGAAGAGAAGCTAACATATGTTAGCTTCCATGACAAGAATTCAAGCCTTCAGGCTATGGCGTCTTTACAGAGATCTTTGCAGGGGAGATTGAAGAACCGGCCACGTGCTTTTGAAAACAACCGGACGTCCTTTGAAGACCAAAGTGCCGAAGCTTCCATAATGAGTTAAGCGACCCGCCCACTCAACCGGATTATTGTCTTTACTCCAGCGCACCCAGACAACGGTTTGTTGTGGGTTGGATTTCAAGCGAGTGACAAGCACGCTGCTTGTCTCATCCAATTTAAACTCTTGCCCTTCCAATGTGAGGGTTTTGTCAGAGAGAGAAAAGTTCTGTTCTTGCAGTTGAGTTTTCATGAAAGACGAGAAAACCTCTTTATCGCCAACTAAAACTAAGGCTCCGTCGGTGGCAGGGGACAACGAATCCGTCACTTTGTGGAAAGAGCTTTTTCCAGAAATGTTTTTCGCCCAAGTCTGCGCAAACTGTTCTGCTCCCGGGTTGGCGTTATCAAAGTAGAAATGAACGGAGGGATTTCCCAGAATGGAAGAAAGAGTCGCGGGGCGTTCTTCCAAGTAGAGATTTCTAAAGACATGATATTCAGAGTCCACAGAAATTTTCACCGGACGGGAGCGGGAGATCAAAGAGTAGATTTGGGACTTCTCGTTCAAACGAGCTATTTGGCGAATTTCTTCTCCGGACTCAAGTTTCCAGACAACAGGAATAGTCAGTTCATAAGGGCCTTCTTGAAGTTGCGAGATTACATAGGTGGTACTGAAAGAGCCATCCAGCCACTTCATGACTTTGACGTCAGTCAACTCAAGCTGTGGAGCTCCTTTGCGATCCAACCACTGAGAAAAGAAGCCTTCCAAGTTTTGATTGGTGGCCTTTTCGAAGCTTCTTTGAATCTCTGTGAAGGAAACCTTTTGGAAGAGATTTTGAGTGTAGAAGTCTTGCAGAGCCTGCTTGAAGGTCTCTTTGCCAAAGCGGAACTCCAGCATGTGGAAGAGCATCATGGACTTTCCATAGCCAATAGCTTGAGAGCTGGAGTTGTGACGCCCTCTGAACTCACGAACGGGAAAATCATTGTTCGGATTGGCTGTGACAAAATCACTATAGCCAATCAAAGCATTCAGGCGGTAACCGCGATCGTTCCCGATATTTTCTTGCTGCCAATAGTCCGCCATATAGGACGTCAGACCTTCACACCAGTTGCCTTTTTCATAGTCGACAAAAACACTGTTACCCCACCAGTTATGAAGAACCTCATGCGGAAGGGAAGAATTCAGAATGAAAGGCAAACGAATGACCGTCGGCCCTAACAATGTAAAGCTAGGCATGCCATAGCCCGTTTCCCAAAAGTTTTCGACAACGGTGAACGACGAATAGGGATACGGGGAGATGGTTTCTGAATAGTGTTCAATATAGCCGGGAACCAAAGTCAAAAAGTGTTGCGCCAGAGCCGGGTCCTCTTTGCGTAAGAGCACTTGAACCTTTTTCCCGTTTTTCATGTCGACTTCGTATTGATGAAACGGACCCGCGACAAGATAGATTTCCTGTTGGGGATAGATCTCGACAAAACGAGATGTGCGAAGAGAGTTTTGGACCTCGGTGCTGACAATCTGTCCTTGCACTAGAGAGCGCCAGTCCGCAGGCGTCTGAACTGTGACATCAAAACTTTTTTGAGTGTCGAGGAAGAAGGGGTACCAGTAAGTGCTGCCAAACAAAGTCGCGCCCTCTGGAGAAATCAAACCGCGGCTGTCGTCGTTGATAACGGGATCATAGATCACCCCGTAGAAACTCACGGAGGCTTTGTTGTCTTGGGTTCCTAGTTGCAGGCCGTACTCAACATAAGGTTCATCGTTTGTTGCGGGATGCAGAAGAACTAAAGTATCGTCCGCACTTGTAACAGAGATGCGCAGATCTTTATGAAGTAAAAAACTGACCTTGCGGGGAGAACCCTTGGGGAAAGTCAGGGTGTCATGCGCTTTAAG
>JANJTG010000329.1 GCA_024711265.1 Bdellovibrio sp.
CTTAAAGAGGTTTTTCCCCAAGTGTAATTTTCGCGATGAACCGTGGAAAAGTCTCGATTTTCAAGGCGAGCCCCTATTTTCCAGGGGAACACATCTGTTGTTTTGTAATCGACAAAAACCGCGCCAATATTGGCTTCTTCGTCGTCACGATCCAGCTCGAACTGCCGAGCCTTCCCCAACAGGGCTCCCGCTTCGACTCTGTCTTCGTTAAACAGATAGCTGCTTGAGACGGAATCCACAACACTAGAGCGTATCAAACGATAGGTTTGAAAACTGCGCCCCACCGCGAGCTTGGCTTTCTTTTGAGCAAACTCAAACTGACCATTGAGCTGATAGAGGTCGAAATCGTACGTCCTCTTTTCAAAATCATATGCATAAGAAAAATCAACATCGAAGGACTCTTGTCGAGTCTCTGTTAAATAACTCACCGAGAACTGCTCATACAAAGGCATCTCGATCTTTTTATCGTCCCCTTTTCTTTGTGAATAGTACGTGTCCGACTGAACGCGCATCAGTCCCGCCTCACCGCAAAGGGGAAATAACAGAACCAGGACAGCACTAAGGGTCAGCTTCATTGACCACCGCCTTTTCCCGATTGTATTCCATTTTTTTATGACAAGCAGTCGCACAGGAACCGCCCTGAGAGCTCTTTTTGTAAATCAAAGGGATGCTCCATCCCAGATACTGAAACTCCCCCTTGATAAGCGCACCTTGTTCACTGCCATGAGGCGTATGACAAGCTGAACAGTTTCGACTTTTCGATGTTCCCGTTAAATGAAGATGATGAAGATTGGTCTCTCCATTTCTGAATTGAGTTTCGTTCAACACTCTTGGTTTTTCTAGCAAATCCGCCTTATGACACTGGAAGCACAGCTCTGCCGTCGGAGCCTGGCCCTTCTGTGGGTGGGCACTCCCATCATACTTTTTTTGCAAAAGACCTGTTTTAGGACTGCCATGAATATCATGACATTTAAAGCATTCCCCTTTAGCCACAGGCTCATGTTGCAGATTCGCAGGAAGCCCGCTCCAACTTAAAATTGAATCTATCTGGCGTTGATCCGTCGAAGTGACCGCTTTATCATGACAGTCCAGGCACAAGCCCACGATCCGATCCTTCTTGAAAAGCTTTTCATTCTTAGAAGCGTGCGGCTCATGACAGGAAAGACAACCTCTTTTCATATCCTTGATCGCGTGATGTTTGGATTGTTTGAAGTCCGCTTTGTTTTCATGGCACTTTAAACAAAGAGCAAAATCACCACCGGCACTTAACAAAAACTTATTCTGACTTTGATGAGGATTATGGCAACTAGTGCAAGATTTGTCGGGTATTGCCTTATGAACACTTTTAGAATTTCGGAACTGATGTTCAAACTCTTCATGACAAAGATAGCAGGTTTTATTGGTTTCCTTGCTCCCCATCTTCACAAGACCCGGGTGTTGTCCGGGGCTTTTCGACGCCGCCGTGGTCGGATGACAAACAGTACAGCCTTGGGATTTCATTGGACCATGAATAAAGGGCGCCCCTTTACCCATATCCTGATGACAGGCCGATGTCTGGCAGGTCGTCTTTGCCAAAGCAAAAACGGGCAGGAAAATCAAAAATGAGAAGATCAATAGTTTTGGTCCCATGAACGTCGATACTAAAAATCCAAATACATTTCTCAGTCAATATATGGATGGGAATTCCACCCTACGGACTGAGTTGGCAAACCGGCATTACTCCTGCATCCATAGGCAGCGAACTACTTAAAACGCATTAAGCGAAGACAGAGTGTATGTCGATGTCGAACTTTTTTTCGAAATCTTCCTTTTTGGGCCTCCTATTGGTGATAGGACTTTTCGGTGCCCCTCCGGCGCATTCGTCTCCACCCCTCTGCCAGGACATTTTTTCAGGAACACCAGCTCTCCCGCTCATATCTATGGATTCACGCTATAAGGGAGAGGACCAAGGGCTGTACTTGGATCCAATCACCAAACATCCCTGGAAGGTGCATTACTATACCATGACAGAGAAAGCCGTCTTTGAGCTTCTGCCTCAAAATGGACTCTTAGTTCACCGCAATGGCAAGAAAGCGGACTCTCCTTTTGATGCCGAGTCCTTGAGTTTCGAAAATGCTCTTTTAGTCATCGACAAAGATCGTCGAATCTTTATTCTGCCTTTTGAAGAAAGAGGTCGTTTTCATCACTCCAGCCTCTCAGCGGGAGAAGACATCCTCTTTGCCGGAACGGCTGCTTTCAGTCAGGGGCTTTTGCGTGAACTCAGCGATCAAAGTGGCCACTACAAACCCAGCCCACAGCAGACCATGATCGCCATTAAGGAACTGCAAAAAATGGGCGTGGATCTGCGTATGATGAAGCTTAGCGGACACATCGCTAAACATCTCACAAATAGCTATTCTCTGAGTCCCAAAGAAGTCCAACAGCTTGTTTTAAATGCCCACTAGCTTTCGGTGCTCTCGACTGAACGGGTCTTTGCCGGATTTGGCATAAGACTCTCTCACAAATTGAAGCTGATTTTCAACCATTTGATCAAAGACGCGAAGCAAGTTGTCGTGGGTTCGCCCCAAAACATCAAAACCACAGGTTGATCCCAATAAATCAATCGTTTGATGAATCGCTTCTATCGTCGAATAACAATGAGGGTGAGGCTGTCGACGAACTCGAAACGTCGACACCTTTTCAGGAGTAAAACAAATCCGCGGCAACTGACTCAGATTTTTACTTTTACGGATC
>JANJTG010000359.1 GCA_024711265.1 Bdellovibrio sp.
ATTAAAATCGATTATTCATTAGAAGATATGCCTCTCAGTACGATTGGTCCTTTGACGTTGATTCCAGATTTGCCCGAGGACTTTTTAGTCATGAATGGCGATATCTTGTGTGATTTAGACTATAGACTTTTTTTTGAAAAACATACCAAGGAGCATGCTGAGGTATCTGTTGCTGCATTTTCTAGGGACGTTAAAATAGATTTTGGAGTTCTTAAGTGTAACAGTGAGGGGCGACTGGTCGAATTCCAGGAGAAGCCATCGCTACAGTATGATGTGAGCATGGGAATATACTGTTTGAATCGCTCAGTTGTCGATAAGCTCCCCAAAGGAAGGCCTTATGGATTTGATAACCTGATGATAGATGGGATTGCTGAGGGGAAGAAGATTTCTATCAACAAATTTAAAGGCTATTGGTTAGATATTGGGCGTGCTGAGGACTATCAGTCGGCGAACGATAATTACGAAGATATTTTCAATAGACTTGGAGTCGACTGTTAATGGCTATTCTAGTGACGGGTGCTCATGGAGGTGTTGCGCAGGCGGTTCTTGATAGAATTCGTCAGTACTATTCAAATGAAGAGATCGTTTTGCTGGGACGTAGAGACGATCTCGGATATCTACGATGTGACTTAACGAATAAGAGTGACGTTAAGGATGTTCTTTCTGAGATTCAACCTCGATTAATCTTTCATTTTGCAGGTAGTGCAACAAATACTTTAGAGGTTGATTATTCAAACAATGTAGTATCAAGTAAAAATATCTATGATGCCATTGTGGAGCTTTCAATAAATCCTAGAATCTTTTCGATGGGAAGCGCTGCCGAGTATGGAAAGGTTAATGAATCCGACAATCCTATTAATGAGAGATGTCATACCTTTCCGGTTTCATTTTATGGAATGACTAAACTGATGCAGACGCAGATATCCCAGTATTATGCGCGTACCCATGGTCTAAATATCGTGACTGGCCGAATGTTTAATCTAAAAGCCAGAGGGTTATCAGATCGTTTGTTTGTAGGCCGTTTACAGCAACAAATAGAAAAATATATAAAAGGTGAGATATCAAGCCTCACGTTTGGCAATTTGAAAAGTCAGCGAGACTATATTTCAGCGTCTGGGGCTGCGGAATTGATAATTCTAATTGCGGAAAAGGGTTCTTCTGGAGAGATCTACAATATTGGAAGTGGTCAGGCTATTTACATGGAAGAATTATTAAAAGAAGTACTTGAGGAAAATGGCTTGGACATGAGCGTGGTCGGTAAAACGGACCCCACGTTGTTAAGATCTCATGCCCATGAAATACCGATCATATATGCCGATATTTCAAAGGCGTTGGAGCTCCGAGGATAGGTGACTATGAAGAAAATTAATTTAGATCTCATTAAAGATCTTGTGAGCCTAGAGGCAGCTATGTACTCAGGGAATTTTCCACTATCAATTGGCTCATTTGAGATAAAGCTTATCTATAATTTTTTTATTATGGATAGAATGCAGACGGAGAAAATTGAGTTTGAATTCGATGAGATTCCGTATCTGCTAGAAACTGTTGAATTCGAGGGACTCAAGGTGCCGAGGTTTATCAGTTTAATTGATAGGTTTATGGGTGGCGGTTATTTCAGAAAGGTGTGGACTGCTTCTTTCTCCGATGAGGAGTTTGAGTTTTATTTAATGTCGGTTGTTTATAGTGGGATTTTTAAAATACTTGGTGAACGTGTAATATGTTTGCCGTTAAGTATTCAAACGTGGTTTTCAGAGCCAGCTGAAGTGACTATTGATTCAAAAAATGGAGCAATTCCAAAATTAATGAAGATGCTCCGTCGGCATGATCCAGAATTTGCTGCAAAAAGTTTTGATGAAATGTGGAGTTGGTTTCTGTATTGGTCATTAAAGGCATCTAAAGACTTTCATGTTCCTCCTTGGTTGGTTGAGTTTTTGAATGGGCCAGATGAAAG
>JANJTG010000022.1 GCA_024711265.1 Bdellovibrio sp.
GGATGAACTTAAAAAACTTTTTAAAGAGTTCCAACGTGGTTTTGAGGACAAAGAGAATCTTAAAGAACAAGACGTGCTGAATATATCAACGCAGACTCGAGTTTTGGTTGAGAAGATGGAGAGAATGCCATGACCTATCATTCTCTTTGGGCTTTTTGGTTTATAATTCCTGTGGTGCTTATTCTGGCTTGGACCTTGTGGAATAAGAAGAAAAAGACACCCACGCTGCAGTTTGGTTCAGTGGAGTTATTGAAAACGGTGACGCCCAGTCTGCGCACGCGTTTGATGAATGTGCCGACGTTGTTGAAGGCGTTGGCGTTGGTTTTTGCCATTATCGCGTTGGCGCGGCCACAGACCATGAATACGAAGATCCGTAAAAATGTGGAAGGTATTGATATCGTCATCTGTCTGGATGTTTCCGACAGTATGTTGATTGAAGATATGAAACCGCTCAATCGTTTGGAAGCGGCCAAAGAAACCATCAAAAAATTTATCGAAGGACGCAGTTCAGACCGCATTGGTTTGGTGGTTTTTGCCGGTGAGTCCTTCACCTTGGTTCCTCCGACTTTGGATTATCAGTTGATTCTTCAGCGTGTGGGTGAAATCACCAGTGCCTCCAGCGCCAAAATCAAAGATGGAACGGCCTTGGGTGTGTCCATGGCGAACGCCGCGGGCCGTTTGAAAGATTCTCAGGCAAAAAGCCGGGTCATGATCTTTATGACGGACGGAGAGAATAACTCTGGAACGATTGATCCAGAAACGGGACTTGAGATCGCCAAAGGATACGGCATCAAAGTGTATTCGATCGGGATAGGTAAGGATGGGCCAACCCGTATTCCAGTTTACAGCCGCGATATCTTCGGACAAAAGATTAAAACCTACCAGCCTTTTGAAAGTACGGTGAACGAAGATCTTCTTAGTCGCATGGCTTCAGAAACGGGTGGTAAGTACTATCGGGCCACCAGCGAAGGGGCCTTGCAAAAAGTCTTTAATGACATCGACAATCTTGAGAAAACCAAAATCGACGTAAATAAGTTCACTAACTATACGGAGAAATTCCCACCCTATTTGATGACGGCCCTTATTCTTTATTTGCTGGGAATTCTATTGGGACGATCTTGGTTAAGGAGGGTGCCATAATGTTTCGTTTTGAAAACATCGCGGCTTTTAACTACCTCTGGTTGATTCCGGTGATTATTGTTGTCGGCTATTTCTTCGATCGTCGGTCCCGCAAACGAATGCAGCAGGCCATCGGGTCGCGATTGTATCCTTTTTTATCAAGCTCTGTATCTAACAAAAAGAGATCCATCAAAACCGCATTGCAAGTCTTAGCGGTGTTCTTCTTTGTTTTAGCGTTGGCTCGTCCTCAGATGGGTGAAAGTCAGCAAGAAGTGAAGAGTGAAGGTGTTGAGATAATTTTTGCTGTAGACGTTTCAGTAAGTATGATGGCGGAAGACGTGAAGCCTTCTCGTTTAGCTCAAGCGAGGGCGGAACTCAGCCGTTTGGTGGATTTGATGCCTGGAAATAAAGTGGGAGTTGTGGCCTTTGCAGGATCGGCGGCCTTGTTGTCACCCTTAACGAATGATCCGGGTGCCATCAAAATGTATTTAGAGTCTTTGGAGCCCAGCTCTGTGTCTTCGCAAGGAACCAATTTCACCGAAGCCCTGAAGATTTCCAAAGAGGCTTTTGAGCGGGGCGGGGTCACGACGGATGAGGTTGTGAAAGTCACACGCGTGATTTTGATTGCCTCTGACGGCGAGGACCATGAGCAGGGGGCTTTGGATGAATCTAAAAAAATGGCCAGCGAAGGCATTCGTATTTTCTCGTTAGCTTACGGTACGGAAAAAGGCGGAGCTATCCCAGTTCGTGATGGAATGGGATTTTTGAAAGGTTATAAGAAAGACCGTCAAGGGCAGACCATTTTGACCACGGTGAAAGGCGACGCGCTGAGAGCTTTAGCGGAGGCGGGCAAAGGCAGTTTCTATTTTGCGACTTTTGGTGGAGATCAAACAAAACTTTTGGTTGAAGACATTGCTAAACTTGAAAAAACTCAATTTGATTCGACCGTGGCCACTCAGTACGAAGAACGTTTTCAGACTTTATTGTTAATAGGAGTCTTGATTGCTCTTTTAGAGCTTTTCCTTGGCGAAAGAAGAAGTTCCTTCCGTTTCTGGAAGGGACGCTACGAGGTGCCTCCAGCATGAAGCAGCTTCAAGTTTTTCCCGTACTTCTTTTGACGATAATGGTGGTTTCATGTGGGCCGAATCGTCCTCATTTGAAAACGTTGGAGTTAAATCGCGAGGGGAATAAGAACCTTCAGGCGCAGAGTTTTGGACCTGCGATGGATAAGTATATTGAAGGACTTCGTTATGATCCGTTTGCAGGGGCTTTGCATTTGAATTTGGGTTTGAGTTTTGAGGGGTTGCAGCAAGCTGAAAAGGCTATACAGTCCTACAAAGAGGCCGAAGCATTGGCCTTGAAAGAACAGAATCCTACCTTGATCTTTATGGCCCGCTTTAATCAAGCCCAACTTCTTGGGAAAGCGAAGAAGGTGGATGAGGCGATTGCGCTTTATCAGAAGGCCTTAGAGATTATACCTTCTTCCGTGGAAACGAAGACCAATATCGAGCTTCTGACTCAGTCCCAGCAGGGGCAAGGGGGTCAGGACAATCAGCAACAAAATCAGCAAGGCAATCAGAATCAACAACAGAAACAGCAGAATCAGGGCGATAATAAGGATCAAAAAGACAAAGATCAAAAAGAAGAGCCCCAGCAGGTTCAGCAGTCTTCGAAATACAAACCTCGTCCTTTCCAAGGCAAAGAACTTTCGGAAGGGGATGTAAAGAAGATTCTCGGGGAACTGAAACAGCAAGAAGAAAAGATTCGTGCTGAATACAATCGCAAAGAAATGAAGGAGCAGCCTCGTGACAAAGACTGGTAATTTCCTGTTCTTTCTTAGTTTTTTATTCCTGGGCCTGTTCGCCCAAGCCAACACCACGGTGCAATCGACGGTGGATCGCAATGAGATGGGCGTGGGGGACACGTTCACTTTGACCGTTTCGGTGGTGTCCAATGACGATGTTGATGTGCAGGATCCGCGAATTCCAGAGTTGGATGGTTTCGATCTTCTTAATAATTGGCAGTCCACGGCGGTGGCTCAAAAGTTGGTGAACGGCCCTCAGGGAATGCAATTTGAAACTCAACGTCGTAAAGAGTTTCATTATATGCTTTCCGCGAAACGTCAGGGGACGCTCAGTGTTTCTTCTTTTGAAGTGGTGGTCAGCGGAAAGGTCTTTCGTACTCAGCCGATCGTGATTAAGGTGGGTGGTCAGTCCGCAGGACCGGGGCCGCGCAAACGCCCATCACAGATGCCGGGGATGCCTCCGTCGGAAGATCCGTTTGAATCCATGGATCAAGCCGAAGAAGAGATATTTAATCAGCTTTTGAGGCAGCGCCAAAAACTTCTGCAACAACAAATGGGGCAAATGGCTCCAGATGAAAATATGCCTTCTGCGACCGGACTTCCCGAGGCCGCTTTCCGAAGTCTACCGACCAATCCCAATGAAGCTTTCTTTATTTCCGTCGAAGTCGATAAGACCGAAGTTTACGAAGGTGAACAGGTGACGGCGAATTGGTACATCTATACCCGCGGTCAGATGGAAACATTAGATCGTTTAAAATTCCCAAGCCTCAAAGGTTTCTGGAAAGAAATTATCGAAGAGGTTCCTTCCATTCAATTCACCGAAGAGATCGTCAATGGCATTCCGTGGAAGAAAGCCTTGTTGGCCTCGCATGCCCTGTTCCCTATCAAAGCGGGCACGGCAGTTGTTGATGAATACAAAATCAAATCCCGCGTTCGTTTGCCAGCACAAGGTTTGGGCGGCTTTTACGGACGGCCTTATGAATACACTAAAAGTTCGGCTCGAGTTCCTATCAAAGTGAAACCTCTTCCTGTCGAGGGTCGTCCTTCTGATTTTACGGGGGCGGTGGGTCAGTTTGAGGTTCATGCAAGTGTTGAAAATACGTCGGCCCCAGTCAATCAGCCTTTAAGTTTGAAGGTGCGTTTTGAAGGTGCGGGAAATGCCAAACTGATTGACCTGCCAGCCTTGCATTTGCCGACAGGTCTTGAACAGTACGACACGAAGTCGGAATCCAAATTTTTTAAGAATGGACGAAGTTATAAAGAGTTTGAAGTTTTGGTGATCCCTCGTCAAGAAGGCGCCATGGTCATTCCTGCGATGAGTGTCAGTATGTTTGATCCGCAAGCGAAGAAGTACTACACCAAAACAACACAAGCGATCACGTTGAATGTGATGAACAATCCGAATGCTCCCGTGGGATCGTCCTCTCGTTTGGCAGAGACTACCAAGCCTGTTGTTGCTCCTAAGATTATTGAGAATAAGTTGCCGGATCCCATCATGTTATGGGAACCATCGACATCTGCAAGTGTGGTCTATCGTCCGTGGGTGTGGGCTTTGGTTTACGGAGTGATGTCTTTAGGTCTTCTTTGGAAGGCCCAAAGAGAGTTCGGCTGGGGTCGTCGTCGTCGCAGCCTTAAAGATCTTGTAAGTAAGCGCTATAAACTTGTCGACAGCGCTTTGCAAAAAGGGGACTACCGCAAAGTCGGCGTGGAAATGACAAATATTTTCTACATAGTTTTAGGTGAAGCCTCGGGAACAGGCGGCGCTTCGACAGAAATCACGCGTCTTTTAGAAATGGTTCCTCCTAGCTTGCGACGTGATCATGGTGATGACATCGCAAAAACTTTTGAAATCTTCCAAACCATGAGCTTTGCCCCCGAGGAAATGCTGGGCTCCCTGAAAGATCCCGCCCAGATGAAGAATCACGTAGAGCATGGAAAGAAAGTCATTAGCGCGGTTATCGCGGCCGTGGAGTCGGTGTAGGTTCGCCCCGTCCAGGGCTGCTATCGCAAGCGCGCTTTTATCTTTTCCAAATCCGTAAAACCAGTGGCAAGAAGTTCAAACTTGCCGTCTTTCAAAAGTCCAAAGCTGGGGTAACCTCGGACACCCCAACTGCGGTTGCGCTGAAACTCTTCAAACGTTCTCTTCTTGGTCTCGGGATCTCTGAAAACACGACGGAACTCTTCAAATGAAAGCCCGTACTCGTCACAGAGAGGGCGATAGAATTCCTCTTCGCCGGGATCGGCGTTATCTACATAAAATTTCTTTTGAATATCGGCGAACAAGGAATAAAGGGTCTTGTTGTTGTCGCTCGTTGAATTCAATAATAGCCCGGCTGTAACAACCGCCCGACAGGCCGGTTCTGTGTCGTAATTAAAGTGTGACCGTTCAAACAATGAAAAACTAAACGCTTGCCCTGTTCTTTGGTTAATCTCCTCCCAATGGTGACGCAAGAATTTTTTGAACTGGTCATTCCAAGGATCTCCGCCACCGGGGCGCAATCCACCAACGACTACCGAGAAAGAAAGACCTTGCTCATCACAGTAAGATTGAAGTTGCTTCACAACAGAAGAAATACCCCAGCACCACGAACACATCGGGTCACCGATATAGATGATCTCGAGATTCGATTTCATCGCTTTATGGGAACCAACTTCCGCAGAAATTCCTGGAGCTTCGCAAACTCCTGTTTCTAAATCACATAGATCTGTTCTTTGGTCTGACATTGCTGGGACTCCGCTAGTTAGACATTATCCTAGCGTCTTTAATGATCTAAAAAAATTCTAATTATTCGATTAATTGAATCTAATATTTAGATCATTAAAGACGAGCAATACTTCAATCTTCTGAAGATATATATGAATTGGAAATTGAAAAAGACAAGGAATAGCTGAGGATTAGCTATTCACAACGCAGTCTTCAAGATCCAGTCAAGACTGACCGATAAGAGATAAGTCCTAAACTGAACGTCATGGAGCGCGGAGCAAAGATGAGACTCATTTCGAGACTATTTTTGATTTTTTCAGTGATCGCCCTTTCGGCATGCTCTTTAGATGCTTCGATCTTTAATTCAGTTCCATCGACAACGGCAGTTCTACAAAAAAGCTCAGGCAATGAAATCGTCTCCGCCAGTCAGCAAGGTGTTGTTACGGCTGGAGGATATCGCGTTCAATCCTCTGTCAGCTTTCATTCCGGTGAGTCCAAGGTTGAAACGGCTAAGGGTTATAAGGTCCATACCAATATACAATCAACCCTCTTTAGGGAGTAGACGATATGAAGTTCTGGTACGTTCTTGGTTTATCACTATTACTACTTGCTCCAAGATGGGGATGGGCGGGGGCCGTTATCACTTATCACGGTCGGATCATGGATAGTGATAATCGACCTGTCGAGAATGCGAATGTTACATTTAAGATTCGTATCTTAAGCCCAAATCCAGGAAAATGTCTTCTGTACGAAGAAACACGAACCTTAAATATGGCGAACTCTCAAGGGGTGTTCTCAATTCCGATTGGTGATGGGACGGGGTCTCGGACGGCGGCAGATCCAGGGATCGCCATGGAAAAGCTTTTTGCCAATGACTCCGCTGTGACCTTCAACACGACCAACACTCCGAAGTTAGTCTGCAATAGCGGTTCATCTTACACACCTCAATCTTTGGATCAGCGTCAGCTCTTTGTTTCTTTTGATGACCATAGTGGAGTGGGAGAGCAAGAGCTTCCCATCATGGATTTAAACTTCGTACCGTTCGCAGTGAGTTCCTATGATACTCAGAATGTGGGGGGAACTCCTGCCGCGTCGATTCTTCGTTTAAGCAGTGGCAGTGCGCCGCCTTTAAGTCCTTCTAATTTCAATGAACTGATGAACCTGATCAATGGCACAAGCGCTCAGTTTGAAAAGCCTGGAAAGCTCAATGGCGCAAGTCTTCCTGTTTTGGGTAATGGACAAGTTCTTGGCTGGAGTGGAGGCGCTTGGACTTCGATAACTCCGCTGACGTCCTATAGCGAGACGGATCCCTCCGTTAAAAACTTCGCCAAAAATAATCTTCCCACTTGTGGAGCCAATGCATTTTTGAAAGATGATGGAGGGGGGAACTTAATCTGCGCGTCGATGGATGTGGGAGCCGGTGCAAACAAAATTGTTCAACTTGATGGAGCCGGAAAGCTTCCCGGTTTGGATGGATCGAACTTAACAAATATCACAGCATCTGCTTTTAGCAGTTCGGGGAGTATTAGCACCTCCGGTAACATCACCGCCAACACGATGACGGCTCCTCAGATAAATACGCGCAACCTCTACATTGAGAACCTGACACCGAACCGAGTGACGATTCAGGCGCCGAGTAGTTTTAGTGACTATACATGGATCCTGCCGACCGCACAGGGGACAAATGGGCAGATTTTGTCGATGGGGGCTAGCGGCCAACTGCAGTGGGTGTCGGCCGCGACGGGGTCTGTGACCTCTGTGGCCGCCGATGCGCCATTGAGTGTGGATTCCTCAACGGCTTCATCTCCCAAGGTGTCTTTGCCAAAAGCCAGTTCGACAGTGGATGGTTATTTGGATAAAGCAGATTGGGCAGTCTTTAACAGCAAGCAATCCACTGCCTTGCCAAACGGGAACATCTTAGTGGGTAATTCCTCAAACATCGCAACGGCGGTAGCTCCCAGTGGTGATGTTTCCCTTATGAATGATGGAACCTTTACGGTCACAAGTTGGCGAGGCAATCCCGTGGCCAGCGGGACGATCCCTGCCCCTGATGTCGGAAAGGTTTATCGTTGGAACGGAACTCAATTTGTTGCTTCTTTCCTTAACTTTGGTGACTTAAAAACGTCGGTAGGTGCCAATCAGTTGACAGCGTCTTGCGCGGCTAACGAGAAAATCCAATGGAGTGTGATTACAGATGCGTTTACCTGTCAAACAATTGGTTCTTTGGATGCTTCAGTCATCACGACTGGAACGATCAACTCGGCGCGCCTTCCCGCGAGCGCAAGTTACTGGTCGGCCGCGACGGGCGGTATTAACTATTCTGGAGGCAATGTCGGGATAGGGGCGACAACGCCAAGCGAAGCGTTGACGGTCAGTGGCACAATCTACTCGACGTCTGGTGGAATTAAATTTCCGGATGGAACTGTGCAGACTACGGCCGCAACCGGTGGAGGTGGTGGTAGTGCATTTGAAAGTGCGGAAATTAGTTTTGTAAGCTCACCATCAAATGTTATTAGTGCAGCTCATGGTTTGGGAACGGTACCCAAAAAAGTACAAGCGGTGCTTCGTTGTATAAATCCAGAGTATGGCTACAGTGCTGGTGATGAGGTCGAAGTTACTCAAAATGGCTTCTACAACTGGTTTTATTATTTTACTTCTGCAGATGCGACAAATGTCACTTGGATAATGGGCGGGACCGTCTATGTGGCTAGAAAAGACAATGCGGGTCTTTCCGGTATCACGGTAACACCCGCTAACTGGCGGTTGGTATTAAGAGCATGGAATACAGGCGGAGTTCTTAGCGGCGGTGGCTCTGGTACGACAAACTATATTCCCGTTTGGTCGGGAAGTACGACTCTTGGAAATAGCCCGATGGCTATCAATGGAACTAAAGTAGGTATTGGGACGGCAAGCCCCGGGGTCGCTCTTGATGTCAATGGAGCTGTGCGAGCTGGCGCCAGCACCACGGTAACAGCCTGTGGAGCCGGGCAAGCAAACGGAGAAGGTTCACAGCGCTACAATTACACGACTCACGCAATGGAGTATTGTAACGGCACGAGTTGGGTGGCCTTGGGAGCTGCAGGAGGGAGTGGTTTGGGGGGCGGGCAGACCTGGCAAAACATGACAGGAAG
>JANJTG010000024.1 GCA_024711265.1 Bdellovibrio sp.
AACCCATAGAAACTCCTGTGCTATCAGAAGACGCATTATCAATTCCTGGGCCACCTGGAGGGACCTCTAATTGAAGATGGGGCTATGGGATCTGGTATTTATTTCATTGTTGTTCGGGCCATTGGCAGCCTTACTCTGGCAAAAGCCCTTCTGGAATCTGTCCATTGGCAATGGCCGAGGCGATTTTGAGATGATCGGGATGACCAACGATATTCACGACCTCTGACAAGGGCAAAGGATCTGGGTGAGGTATTTTGACTTTTTTGAAATCAAGAATACGACGATGACTGTTTTCGAGATCTTCCTTGGTAAGGCTTCCCTGGGCCAGGGCCCCCAGAACGGACTCGATGGCCTGAGGTGGCACTTCGGGGTCGTTGCAATAAAGAAGTAAATCCACGCCAGCCTTCAGGGCACGCACGGGAACCTCGTCAATGCCATAGTGTTTTGTCATTGCCTTCATTCCAAGATCATCCGTTACAATCAGACCACGATAACGACATTCATCGCGGATGATTTGTTTAATGAAAGTCTCGGAAAGAGTGACCGGCCATTCCGGATCAATTTTTGGAAATTTAATATGGGAGGTCATCACCATGTCTACGCGAGACTTAAAAGTTCTTTTAAAAGGAATCAGCTCGCAGGACTCTAAGCGAGCCATATCCACATTTTCAACGGGAAGATCTTCGTGACTATCAATCAAGGTATTCCCGTGGCCGGGGAAGTGTTTTGCGCAAGTGATGACTTCTGCTTTGATATATCCACGCACCAAGGCCGAGGCATGTTTGGCAACCATCTCAGGATCCGAGCTGAGGGAGCGATCGCCGATAACGGTGTTTGCGGGATTTGTGAACACGTCCACACAAGGGGCGAAGTCTAAATTGATTCCAACGGCTTTAAGCTCTTGTCCCATGCGATTGGCGAAATGAAAAGAAACTGTCGGAGCATCAAGATCGCCCAACTTTCTTAGCGGTGGCCAAATTGTAAAAGGAGCTTTGAGGCGATGCACACGGCCGCCCTCCATATCAATGCCTATAAAAAGTGGCGCTTTGTCGGCTTGTTTGTGACGAAGAGATTGAATTTCTGCGCAAAGTTCGCGGACCTGTTTGGGGTCGGCGACATTGCGACCGAAAAGACAGACGCCGCCGATGTTATTTTCAACGATAAATTTTTTCTCATCGGGGGTAAGGGCGTGTCCTGAAATACCAATAAAAAAGTGCTGACCAACAATGTGCCGCATGCTCATGGTTTAGTTTCCTTTACTCTCTGCTTTTTCCGGTTGAGCTTTAATGATGATCCCTTGTCCGGGTGGAACTCCCATTTGTTTTGAGGGAGTGGGCGCTTGAGATTCACGCTCTTTTAGTTTTTGCGCACGACTCGCCACATTTGCCTGTCCAGACGGAACAGAGCCAAACAAGGTTTTAAGTATATTCGCGCTATAAGATTGTCCTGTCGTCGCATCTGCGGGATTGGCGACAAGTTCTGTAGTGATACCTTGGCCCATGGCATTGGTGCCCAGGATCTCGCCCCGATCATTCACGTAGCTTAAGAACTTGATGTCTTTAAAGGTGTTTAGGATCTTAAAGCTTTTAAAGCCGTTGAACACTTCTTCCTTGCCGACCAGAGCTTGTCCTTTGTAGATCGCAGCATCCTCTTCGGCAATGGCTTGGTACTCGTAGTTTGTTTCAGAGCGAAGACCTTCTTTACTTTTTAGCATAAGGTAAACCAGAAATGTTGAAAGGAAGGTCCCCTTTGGGATCTTTTTTTCGATCCGTTGAACTTTGCCGCCAGATTTGACAACAGCGCTTAAACCTCCGCCCTTGAATTTGGCATCGATGGTTTTGCTCTCTTTGCCAGCCAAGGTGGTGTACTCATAGGAAATGGGGGCCAACTCAGAATCCGCAACGGCCTTGAGGCTTTCAGTGACTTCCCCTGGGCCCTTTCCGGTTTTCAAAAAGTAGGTCGAGATGAATTGCTTCTTTTTGCTGTCGAACTCATAGCGACTGACGACGTATCCAATATGCTGATCGCCCGAAAGGATCTTCGAGTAGCCCTCAAAAAGAATGTCGGCGTGAGCCCCTAGAGGCACGAAAGTAAGAAGGCTAAGAATGAGGAGTGATTTTCGGACCATTGTCGAGTTCCCTCCATAGAACTATGTCCAAAAGTCTGTCATCTCACTATAGAACAAGTCAAAGTTTTCGAGGTCGAGTTGTTGCTTCGAGAGAAAGACTACGAGAGAATGTTTAAACACAGATGTTTAATAAGCGAAGCACATTTATTCAGAATCTTAACAACCGCAGAGGGCAAGTCGCTCTTTTTGTCGCTTTGATTTTTCAAATCTTGTTTTTATTTTTTGCGATGATCATTAACGTGGGTCTTTTGGTGCACCACAAAGTGAATCTGCAAAACTCTGTGGATTTGGCCGCTTATTATGGGGCGATGAGGCAGGCGGAGAACATGAACGCCATTGCTCATATCAACTATCAGATTCGTCAAAGTTGGAAGCTTTTGGCTTGGCGTTATCGCATGTTGGGGAGCGCGGGGGAGTGGACTCATCATCCCTATGACAAAGTCACAAGACGACTTCGCTCAGAGCCCTTAAGTGATTCCTTGGAGACAAGTGATTCGGTGATGAGGGACTATCTAGAAGCTCCCGCCTTTTGCATCACCTATGTCCCATTTAGTCCGATGCCACCGGGGGAAAATACGTGCCGGGCGATGGCGACGTTTAGTGGAATTAAGCTCTTTAAAGAACCTCCGGTTATTGCTCCCCACCAGGCCTTTTCTGCCTCAATCAGTGCGGCCACACGAAGAATGCGGGAAAGCGCGATTGAGCGATGTAAGGACTTTGGTTCTTTTAACTATCTGATGTTGGGTAAGTTCGTCGTTGCATTTAATATTGATCAAGCCAACAGGATGGAGCTGATCGCCTCGCTTTCTCGGGCTACGAGTCTTACTAAGGACAACTTCTATGACCTCGACGGACAGCAAGCGAAAGTGGGAATCGAAAA
>JANJTG010000052.1 GCA_024711265.1 Bdellovibrio sp.
CTATGTCCCTCACCGATAATGAGGGATCGTGCTCGAGCAGCAACACGACCCACGCACGGAGATCCTCGCCGAAGAGATTCTCCCCCTTGATTGGCTTCCCGCCCTTTTCGTCAAGCGAAGCCGGCGGCTCGCGAACAGAGAGAGAACGAGCGATGGCGAGACGGGCAACGACATTTCTCGTCACGGCGCCCAAGTGGCCCATCAACGCATCGTTCACTGCATCGGCTTCAGCACTGACGGAGAAGCCCGCGCCACTGAGCTTGACGAGATCAAGAGTCGGATGAACTGACTGAGTCATGGGGATTCCCGTCACGCGAAGTACTCATTCGGGCGCACCACACTTCGACCGATGTGCTCCCCAAGCTGCCTATGCTCGACGAGGAACGTCTTCGCGACGCGGTCTCGAATCTCGTCGAAGTATCGGCCGATGATCTCCGTGTCCTGCGTGAGGAAGATGATCTGCTCCCCGGCGCGCTCGCCGAAATGGCGCAGGATGCGCAGCCGGTGTTCTTCGTCCAGGCGAGCAAGCGGCGTGTCGATGACGATCGGGAACTGGAGCTCGGTAGCACGGGCAATTGCCGAGATGAGTGCAAACGAGAAGATCTGATTTTCGCCAGCGGAGGCGTCGAGGTCGCGAACCTTCTCCCCCCGGCGCGTGAACAACTCGACGTTGCACTGCGCGTCGATCTTGACCTCGTTCACGACGGTCTTGTGCGCAAGCGCCTTGTAGGCGTCAGTCATCTTTTCGCCGAGTTCCTTCGTGTACAGGGGCATCGCCTCGTCAAGAAGGTCGCCGATCATCGCGGCGACCTTTCGGGCGACTTCGCTCCGCCGTCGCTCCGGCGCCGAACGTTCTCTCGACTTGAGCGCGCGACCCAGCTCAGCCCGGCGGGCGCTGAGTTGCCCCGTGATCGCATCGAGGGTGCGCCGCCTATCGAGAAGATCCGCGCTGGCGGAATCGATCTTTGGCTGGATCTCACGAATTCGATCAGCAATGCCCTGAAGGTGGTCTTCAACGCCGGTGAACTCGGCGATCTGCCTTTGCAGCTTCCGATCATCCTGCTCATTCGCCTCAATCCGGCCAAGGAGCTGCTCAATCGTTCCCAGGCCAAGCTTCTCGAGGTCGAGCAAGCGAAGCCGAATCCGCTCCCGCTCCTGATCGGAGAGATACTCGTGCTCGATGCTCTGGGCACAATCCGCAGGCGGCGGATGCCACAGTGACTGCCAGGCCGACTGGAGGCGGGCATCGAGAGCCAGCTTCTGCCCTTCTGTGAGTGGAGGAGAGAATTCGGGCGCTGCAGCTTCGATGGCTGCGAGGAACTCGTTGAGCCGTGCTCGTGTCGTGGCAACGCTCGCCGTCCACTGATGCAGCGTGAGTTCACCCTTGAGCCTGTTGAGCGCTCGGTCACGAAGTTCACGCCCTGTGAGGCCCAAGGCGAATTCTCCGAGGAGCAACGATGTAAGCTGCTCTCGGGCGTTAGCGAGATCGTTGCTGATGGCACTCTTCTTGGCCTGAAGCTCACGGACGGTTGCGATGCCGCCTGCCTGGCTTCCCGAGAATTTGCTCGTCAGATCATCACGCTCTGCACTCAGTGCGGCGGCTTGCCGCTCGAGATCGGCAACCTCTCGCTGTGTGTTCGCCTGCTGGTCCTCCAGTCGATCCACGTCAGCCTGCAGGTCAGTGACGCCGATGTCCTCCGCAGTTGCCCCAGTGTTCGAGGTCGCACGCTGAGCGTACTTCTCGAGGTCGTCGCGTAGTTCGCGCAAAACCACTGCGCCCAAGAGCCCCTCGATACCCTGACGAACCTGAGCCGCCATGTCCTTCCGGGCAAGCCGCTGCACCTGCTCACCGTCGAAGAGGAAGAACTCTGCAAGGTGGCTCGGCAGTGCCGCCTTCGCGATTTCCCCGCGAGCAAAATCGTCGTCGTCTTGAAGTGGTGGCGCCCGCCGAGGGCGTGGATTCTCTTCGTCGCCGATCCACAGTCGGAGTTCGTCGTCGCCGGGACGGTGTTTGCCCGAAGCACTGAAGTACCAGACGCGCTCGATGGTGAGGTCTTCTTCGCCATCCTCACCGAAGGTGAGCTTGATGCAGATGTTTGAACGGCCTTCAGCGAGCGCCCGGGAGTGAAAGGCGCGCTCCAGAAACTGGCTGTAGTTGAGCGCTTGGCGAGAATCGTCGCCTGCCGTGTCGGCGCGCGCGACCATTCGAAGGCCATCGCGGCCGTACAGGCCGATCACGAGTGCCTCAAGAAGGCTGGTCTTGCCGTAGCCGTTCTTCGCACCGATCAGGACGACGTTCTTGTTCCTCGTCGGTCGGGGAAAGGTGAGGACCGTCTCGTTGGCGTACGACTTCCAATCGCGAAGGTAGATCTTCCGCAGATACATGAACCGAATGCTCCGTGACCTACGGGGTGGGCTCGTCGACCTCGTCGGAGGCGTGGTCGATGATCTCGGTGAATCGGTCGGTCAGACCCCGCTTTCGGAGCTTGCCGACCTGTTCCAACTCGGCCTTCACCAACTCCTCGACGAGAGCCATCGGAACCTTGTGTCGGAGACACACGCGTCTGAGCAGATCTCTTCCCTGCCCCTTCTCAAGGAGAGCTATGCCGTTCATCGGTCCTCCCGTGCGCTCTTGATCGCCGAGGCCACTCGGGTTGCGTCGGTGGTGGCGTCTTCTGCCCACAGTCGTCTGATGCGCTCGACCTCGTCGGCAGAGATCAGAGGAAGCCCCACCTCTGCCTGCGTGGAGAGCAGACGGTCGAGGATCTCCCTGCGCGCCTCGAGTGTGAACGGACCCGGAACATGCGAACCGTCCTTCATCAGCGTGACCTGCCCGTTTCGGCGCTCGGTCATTCTGCGGGAGCGGTCGTTGCGGATCGCAACAAGCCAGTCGCGGAAGTAGAGCAGGGGCTCGAGATGATCGTGGCCCATGTCAACGAAGCCCTCGAGGCTCTTGTCCTTCTCGACGACGGTGCAAGTCCAACAGCCAAAGCGCGATGACGAGGAGCCGCAGGAGGGCGCCTCGTTCGCATCGAGAACCAGGGGGCACTCGCCTCCCTGCGCGTTGCGGTACAGGGTCACCAGCTCTCGGTGGGAGCCCCCCCAGGGAGGCCTTCTCTGAAGGAGGATCTGCCAGACCTCGTCGGTCGTGAAGTCGACGATGGGCCGAAACACCATCGCCCCCTTCAAATCGTTGTGGGGGTTCAGCCGGCCGCCGTCCTTGGGGGTGTAGCGGTCGACAGACGCCGCGCGCACCGCACTCTCGGCCCTGCGGACGCCAAGCAGAAGGATCGCCTGCCCCGACGCAGCAACCCTCGACAGGATGTAGCCCGAGGTCGGCCGGATCTTCATCCGGTCGGTACACCAGCGGAACATGCGGTTCGGCGACGGATAGCCCCTACCGATGAGATTGACCCAGAACGTCTGGTCCGGGTCTGGAGTCGTCTTCACGACGCGAATCGGCAGCCGCAGCGCCTCCGTCGAGTCTCGGAGTCGCTCAAGCATCTGGTCGACATAGCTGGCCAGAATCGGCGACTCGACCAACGTGTCGTTCGAGAGGACATGAACCTCGCGCTTGCGCTCGCTGGGTGGCAGCGACAGTAAGACCTCCACGACAATCTGAAGGACGAGCGTCGAATCCTTGCCGCCGGAGTACCCAACGATCCACGGGTGCTGATGCGAAGCGTCGAGATACTCGGCGCGCACGTCCGCGGTCGCTCGGGCGTACTTCTCCGCCGTCGCCTCCTCGGCTGTCGGAGGAGGTGGACTCGCGACCGCCTCCACTACCGCCAACTCTTGCTGCTCATCCGCCATTGAGAATCCACCCACTCAGGTTGTGTCCTTGACACTACCTGACTGTTCCTTCTCGACCCAACAATCAAGTCCTACGAGAGGGCCGGCCTGACAGGTCGGGTCACCGCTCTCATGGATTCAGCCCTCGCTCAGCGCCTCGGTGCATCCCTTCGCCGCCTCCGGCTTGCGCGCGAGATGACCCAGGCCGACGTCGCTGAATCCGCGGGGGTCAGCGTCGAGTTCCTCGGTCGAATCGAGCGCGGTGCGACGCTACCGAGCGTGCCGACCCTCTTCGGCCTGACCCAAGCTCTTGGAGTTCAGCTCGGCGCGCTTGATGAAGGCGCGGAGACGGCCCTTTCGTCGACCCCCGTCGATGAAGATTCCAAGGAGCTCAGGCGGCTGACGATGAAGCTGCGTCGAGCCACGCCCGGTGTACTTCGCCTCGTGGCCCAGCTGCTGTCGGAGTTCGAGCGCGCCTCTCGCGGCTAAGGGCAACCCAGCAAGATGGACGCTCAAGCTAGGCTCGCCCCATGCGCCTCGTCGCGATGGCCGACACCCACGGCTACCACCGCCAG
>JANJTG010000385.1 GCA_024711265.1 Bdellovibrio sp.
GCACCGCCTCGTAGAGGTCGCGCTGGCCGCCTCCCAGGTCGACGCTGCGCACGATCACGGTTTTCGGCGGCAGCTCGGTGGCGACGTCTTCCTTGCGCCGGCGCAGGATGAAAGGCTTGAGGCGGGCGGCGAGGAGGTCGCGGCGCACGGTGTCGCCGTGTTTTTCGATCGGCGTGCGCCAGGTCGCGGTGAACTGCTTGTGGCTGCCGAGAAAGCCCGGCAGCAGGAAGTCGAACTGCGCCCACAGTTCGCCGAGGTGGTTTTCCAGCGGCGTGCCGGTGAGGCCGAGGCGGTGGCGGGCCTGCAGCCGGCGGATCACCTGCGCGCCCTTGCTGGCGGCGTTCTTCACCGTCTGCGCCTCGTCCAGGATCAGCAGGCTCCAGGTGCGCGCCTGCAGCGCTTCGGCATCGCGCCACAGCAGCGGATAGGTGGTGAGCGCCACATCCACGCCGTCGAGCTCTCCGAAGCGGGTGTGGCGGTCGGCGCCGTGCAGGTTGAGCACGTTGAGCGTGGGCGCGAAGCGTTCGGCTTCGGCCTGCCAGTTGAACACCAGTGAAGTGGGGAGGATCACCAGCGCCGGCTGCTCGAGGCGGCCGGCGTGTTTTTCGGTGAGCAGGTGGGCGAGGGCCTGCGCGGTCTTGCCCAGGCCCATGTCGTCGGCGAGGATGCCGGCGAGATCGTGGCGCACGAGGTGCTGCAGCCAGGCCAGGCCTTCGAGCTGGTAGGGGCGCAGTTCGGCACGAAAGCCCTCCGGGGCGGCAACGGCGGCGATGCCCTCGGCCGCGCGCAGGCGCGCGGCGAGGCCGGCGACGAGCTCGCCGCCGCGGCCGGGCAGATCGAGCTCGGCGAGGCGGACGGCATCGAGCCGGGACAGGCGCCAGTCGCCGTCGGGGCGGTCGAACAGGTCGACCAGCGCCCGCACCAGCGGCTTCAGCCTGCCGGCGCTGATGCGCAGACGGCCGAGCGCAGGGTCTTCCAGGATCAGGGCTTCGTGGTCGTCGATGTCGTCGAGGCGGCCGGACAGCCAGCGCGGGTCTT
>JANJTG010000327.1 GCA_024711265.1 Bdellovibrio sp.
AGCGAGGCGGCAGAAGGCGTGTTAATTCACAAAATGACTGCCGCCATCGGAATTTTTTGCAAAATCCGCTTAGTTTGGCTGCCTTTTAGACCTACTTCAGATACCTCTATCTTAAAGGCGGCCTCAATCATGCGAATCTCAATTTTATGGCTTATTTTTTTGGTCATGACCCAGTCTTCTTGCCAGAGATATTCTCGCCGTGCTTTGCTCTCTCTGAGCACGCGCCAACATGGAATTATTGGCGGAGCCACCGCAAGTCCAAATGAATTTCCCTTCATGGTGAATATCTGGCTCAACAGTCCTCAGGATAACTATGTTGATCATCTTTGCGGAGGAAGTCTTATCCATCCCAAATGGGTTCTCACCGCCGCTCATTGCATTCTTGAAGACGCCTCTGAAACCGTTCAGCGCACTGTCAAAGTCAGCAATCTCAATCTGTATATCGGTAGCAATAAGATCTCGGGGCAAGACGGACGTCTTCTGAAGGTCCGATCCATCATCCCTCATCCTCAATTTTCATGGCCTCATCATGACGTCGCCTTGATTGAACTTGCGACACCTGTGAATGACATCACACCTATTTTATTAAACAACGAAGATTTGGAAGAATCAGCAACATGGCCTCAAAGTGCCACGGTCATTGGCTGGGGACTGACCGACGAAGAAGGGCGTATTGACGGCGCCCTTTTACAAAAAATCACCCTTCCTCTGATCAGCCGCACGGTCTGCAATGAAGACGAGTTCCCAAGAAAAAAAGGTTGGACGATCTCCTCTGATATTCTTTGTGCCGAAACAACTCAGAATCAAAAGGCTTCTTGCCCAGGCGACAGTGGTGGCCCCCTCTTCATCAATCGCAAGGGGCAATACACGCAAGTTGGAATCGTGAGCTGGGGCTCCGCCTGCAGTGGGAATAAGATGAAGACCCCCTCCAATATTGAAGGACACGCCAGTGTTTCAGACGCTTATCCTTGGATTCAGAACGTCATCAGCACCCATTAGTTGCAGCCACTGCGCATTTTAAACCGCAATAAGCTGGTCAATTTTTCTCAGGTCGCTGGTGATAATCTGATTGTGTCCGTTCAGTTCATTGCAAATAGCAAGCCCCGTACTACACTCCTGCTCCAAACTTTTGAGGGTTTTTTTGAAGACTTCAGTGAGTTCCTCCATCTCCTTCAATCGCGACGCAAGTGAGTCGGAGGAACTTCCCGTTCTGGCCATCTCAATTTTGCCGACAACATGAATCACCCCCATGCCCGCTGTCACCTTCGAAAGAGCCTCTATGGAGGTTAAAAGAGATTTGTTAGTTTTCACCAACTCGGCGGACGTGACCGTCACCTTGCTGAAGTTCTCTGAAATCAACTTGCGCAGCAAGGAGCAGTTAAAGAAAAGAAACTGCTCTTGTGCTTTCGTAAACTCTCCCGTTGTCAGACTTTCATCAAGGACCTCATCAGTGAGGTGCTTCATCATTTCAATCTGGAACCGCGATGTCGCAATCGAGAAGTACATATCAAAAACTGATTTTTCGTAGGTCTTAAATATTTCTTCAAACTGGGTGGAACTTTGCGCAATTTCCCCGGTTAATTTTTCCAAATTATTAGAAACCACACTTAGAGGTCGTCCAGAATCTCCCAACTTTGCTGACGAGATTGTCAGGTTGACCGTGACATATTTAACATCACGACACGTTTTCACAATGGCTTGAGACTCTTTCACCAAATCACTCAGCTTATCAAACAACAAACGTGTCTTCGCGAAAGACTGTCGGGCTGCGGTCGTACAAGAGTCAGAAATACTCAGGAAGTTGTCGATAGACTCCTTGATTGATTTTTTAGTCTTCACAACACTTTTTTCTGATTCCATCAAAAGCGTATCTCGTGAAACCAACTCTTCGACCAAGGCTTTCTTCATGAACTCCTCATAAGAAGAAAAACCAAGACTTTGTAAAGTGCGGTTGATGAACTCAATTCCATCTTCGAGGGAGGCGCCCCCGGCTTCAAGAGCCAGAACTTCTTTATACAGCTCTTGGACTTTCAAAAACAAGGATGACGTCGGTTTGAGGCGAACAGAAAGATAGCCATCTTGCATAGGGAATGCCATTGCAAACACCCAATAGAAACGCCCCTTCTTACTTTTATTTTTTACGTAAGCGGCAATCGGCTTTCCCTCTTTTAAAAAACTCCAAAATAACTTAAACACAGAGCGCGGCATATCCCCGTGCCGAATGACATTGTGTGGTTTTTTTAAAAGCTCTTCTTCGGAAAACTCGCTCACGCGAATAAATACGGCATTTCCTGATTGAATAATCCCTTTAAGATCTGTCTTAGAAAAGAAGAGTTCATTTATATCAAAGGCAGATTCTGACTCACTCATAGAACGTCCTTGTTAAGCTGCGGTAAAGATTTTGTTCCTATCATGAATACAATTATAAATGAGCAAATAAGACATCGCAGACATTTGTAATATGACTCGCAAAATCCACTCGGAGAGGATTACGATGATTACATCAATGCAATGTTATTTAGTCTTATATCTTCCATATTCGTTATAGATGTGAATTTTGCTAAAATATGGGGAATAAAAAAATTTTGATCATCGCTGTCTTAAGTCGAGATTTTTTCCAGAATATTCAATAAATATACATATTTTTGACTACTAAAAAACAGATATTTATTTAAATAAAATGCCCCAAAAAAAACCTCCCCGGTGTTTCGCCAAGAAGGTTTTTGGTACTGCGCCTGAATTGGCTCCCTACTCGATTAATACTTCTCTTTATGTTGTTTATCGTAACCTCGGGTGTCTCGATGGTTAAATCCCAAATCTTCACGCTTGAAGTTCGTGGCGTTGCGATCTTCGGTTTGTCGCATATTCTGCCGATCCTTCTTGGATTGATAGCTGGGATTTGGATGAGTGCGATCCGTGTCTTGAAGATGCCCCTCGGTTTTTCTTTTGTGCGTTTTCATAAAACCTCCTTGGCCTGGATAAGACTTTCAGGGGGCCATACACGATTTTTTATCTCTTCCGTTGTCACTGCACCCAGATCTTTAATGATCTCTTTCGTGATGCATCGACGCAACTCTTTGGATAAACTACTTCGGACCCTTCCCATGAAGTGGGGGTCGGCGATCAACACCAAATCATCGAAACGACGTTTCTGAAGTGCTTCTTCTAAAAAAACAGACACCTTCTTTGCAAACTCCTGGGCAATCCGCTCTGTAGGTGACTGCGGTTTCACTAAACGAGTTCCGTGCGATACCAGATTAGAAAAGATCCCGGGCTTGTCTGCATTGATCTGCTGGGGTCTCAAGCGTCCCCGAGGGTTTTCAAATTTCATCAAAAACTGCACCTCGCTGTCTTTTTTATTTTCATATTCAAAAACTTTAACTTCGGTTCTGTTGGCAACCACAACCCATGTTCTCATTGGCACATCCTCTCTCTAATGTTGTTTTGAGGGATCTTCTTTCACTATAGCCGCGACAAAGTCTTTTTCACAAGTTGACCCCTCACACTAGACTGTTAAATGACTTTTTGAGTTCCGCCCTCGCACCGATGATAATTCAAAGTCAATAGGTTGGTAAAAACCGGAGGAATCCCATGTTCGAAAAAATGACTCCCGATGACCTTTTACGTTTAACCTCAGTTCAAGACGGTCCATGTATTTCAATCTATATTCCCGCGATGCGTAGTAAAACATTACAAGTTGAGTACGAAGCCCTGGTGCGAAGAGCCGCATACCTTCTCTCATTCGAACTGAGAAATGACCTTCGTGAATCTCTTTTAAAAAATCTATATTCCTTCAACCCGGCAGAGCATCTTGGCTCGCAGGAACAGGGAATTGCTATCTTCATTAACAAACATCAATCAGGATACTATCTCGCGACCCATGAACTTCCCTCTAAAGCCGTGGTGGCCGAAACATTTCATCTCAAACCTTTATTGGATGATCTTCAGCAAAATCGAACTTACAACATTCTGGTGATCTCGGCCGATGAGGCCGTGCTTTTAAACTGCACGGGCGGCCGCGGAACTGAAACTCACACCTTTCTTTTTCACCAAGGGCAACATAGCAACAGCATTCACTGGAAACACCAAGATGAGACTGAAACCTCGCAAATTCCCCATTTGAAGTCTCATTTGCGTGGTAGAGGCCTGCAGGACAATCAATTCAAAAAAAAGTCGGGAGTAAAACTTTTTCTTCGCTGGATCGAAGCCAAAATTAGCAAAGAGAATGGTTACAAGACTTTTCCTCTGCTGGTGTTCACCAATGAAGCTCTTTTTCACGCTTACAAAGAAATTAGCACCCACCCCCACATCACCCACATTCGCATCGACAGCACCAAAGGCGTGCCTCGCATGGAGGCCTTGATTCATCAGGCCAATCTGCAAATACAGAAGGATCTTTCGCAGCACAAAAGTCTTTCTGCTATCGAAGTCGAAAATTTGGCGCGCAAAAAAATGGTTATTGATGATCTGGTGAAAATCTCGCGTGCGGCTTTGAACGGAAAAGTGAAAACCCTCTTCTTACGAGATAACATCGAAATCTGGGGGCAACTGCATCGCAAAAGTGCGCAGATCACCTTTCACGAAAAGCAACTAACTTCCAAAGACGATGACATCTTGGATGATATCGCCTGCGAGGTGATCCGCCACGGAGGTGAGGTCATTGTTTTGACCAGCAAGGATATGCCCAGCCCCTCTCCAGCCGCAGCGATTTTGAGTTCCTAATGATGAAGATTATAGAAGAGAAGTCCTTGCCCTAAGGAGGCCTGCACGGTTTCAACTTTCTCAATTTTTAGGGCCTGCATGTAACCCAAAACCAGAGCCAAATTCGAGATGTCGGAGATTCGATAGTCACTATCAATATCCGAATCTTTAAGATACACGCGCTCTTTAAGAACCTGATCCAACTCACTTTGAGTAAACTCGACAGCCCCTTTATGAACCTGTCTTTGAACGGACATCGAAAGAACGCCTCCTACTCCGATCCAGCGGGCAGTAGGGGCTTCCTTTTTGAAATACGAGGGCACATTCAAGTAGGCGTGATTTTTCGCCAACTGCAAAGCTGCCTCCCGTTGGCGACCGATGGGATTTGGAGACGAAATCTTTTTGGGATCTTTAAATTGCAGCACCTCAAGGATTTTATTTTTATAGGTCACCGACGCCAAATCACCTTGATAGATATGAATCTTCCCGTTTTGTCGCGAATACATCTGCATGGAGCCACCCCCAATATCCCAGACAATCAGAGGCTGTCGAGTCACATTCTTTTTCTGCGCCAATGCCGACCAAAATCCCAGCTCTGCTTCGCGTTCCTGGGATATCACTTGCACAGGGATCTGCAATTTCTGAGATAGATTTTGAGCAAGCTGCGAGCCATTTTTTGCCACTCGAAAAACCGACGTTGCAACGCCCGAAATTTTCGTGACCCTTTGTTCTCTCATCTTGGCTAACAAAGATTGAATTCGCGGAAGGGCCTCTTCAAGAACAGCGGGCGGAAGCTCTTTGTTTTCTGACTTTTCTAATGCCTCATTCAAAGCCAGCGGCAATCGTTCCTCATAAACCACATTCAAAATCTCTTTACGGCAAACATCCACCACTGCGACAAAAGCCTTGGTAGTTCCCGAACCAAAATCCACAGCTCCTTGCTTTTCCTCACAAGACTCGGCCTTTGCGCCTTGAGACAAAAATATCAAGCCTGACAATATCAAAATCAATTTATTCATTATTCTCTTTCCCAGAGTTTTTTCTAAAGTCCCATCCTAGACGATCCCTCTTAGGAAGGTCAAATGAGGCACGATGCCTCGTCTTTATCGGGAGAGTTTCCCCCACACCTTTCCCTTCCGCCCCTAAGATCGTCCCTGCCTGGCATTCTTCCTGCTATTATAGTGTCTGTGAGGTTCGTGCTTATCAACAATCAAATATAAAAAGGAGCTAACGTATGGAATCTCCATCCTCTGAATTCAGAGCTGAACTAGGCAATATCAAAGAAAGCGTAAAACATGGCGCCGAGGCGGCCAAACGGGATCTTAGTAGAACCTGGAATGATCGCTATCACGCCGTTCAAGACAGAACTCGTGAGGCTGTGGATGCGTCTGAAGAATTCGTGAAGGCTCATCCCTTCTATACCGTCCTAGGGGCGGCGACTGTGGGCTTCGTTGCCGGAATGCTCATTCGCCGTAAACACTAATCCCGAAAATTTCGAGAGGTCTTCATAAGAAGACCTCTCTGCACAAGGAGTCCGTTATGCGATGGCTTGGAATGGTTTTGTCTTTCCTATTTGGCCGCATGAACACCAAACCAAAAAGTTTCCGAGAAATAGCCATGGAGATTTTCGATGACGTCAGTCGACGAAGTCGGAAGATCGTCTCTTTGACACTCGCTGGCCTGGCGGCTGTCATATTCTTTTGTGGAGGTGTCTTCATTTCGATCATTGACGGAACAACTCAATATGATCGTCTGGGGGCCGTAAATTGGACTGCGACTTTCGGCGCTGGAGTCACCCTGATCCTTTTGGCTGTCGCCGTTTTTGCGGGCGTCTTCTTAAGAGCTTGGCCGGGCGCCCTACAACGACATTCACGAGTTCCACCGCATCAGGAAACCTCCGTACCCCCTTCCGCCCTGGAGCAAGCCTTGGCCGCATTGGTCATGGATTTTGTAAAAGAAAGAGAACTGCGCAGAGCAGCTCGTCCCCAACCTGAACACCCCTCACCGTCGCCAAAAAAGGAACCGGAGACCTCGACCAGTGCCCATTTTCATTGAAAACGGGACAACATTCTTCTGTATAACGTCTTTCGATCAATGCCGAGATCGCGAGCGGTTTTTTCTCGAGCCCCCTGATTAAGATTCAGCACATACTCCACATAGTACTGCGAGACCTCTTCCAACGAAAGAAGTCGCCCTTCCTTTTGACAAAGGCGATCAAAGAGATATTCCAAGTCCGATTCTTTCTCTTGGTCACTATCTAAGTCTCTCGGTGAAATCTCGGGAGCTTTGGATAGCACGACAGCTCTTTCAATAAGATTTTCTAACTCCCGCACATTTCCCCACCACGGGCGGGACAACAAATAACCTGGCACCTCCTGTGTGAAACGTTTTTCCACACCAAGATGTCGCAAAGAGTGTTTTCCTAAAAAATGAAGAGCCAAAGGTAAGATATCCTCTGGTCTTTCACGTAAAGGAGGAATTTTTATGGGAACGACGTTCAATCTAAAATAAAGATCCTCACGAAATTTTTTTTGCTGAATATCTTCACTCAGATCATTGTGAGTGGCCGACACAATACGGATATTGAGGGGGCGATAGTGATTCTCTCCGACTCTTTTTATCTTTTTCTCTTGAAGGACCCGCAAAAGCTTGGCTTGAAGGTGTAAATCCAGATCTCCGATCTCATCCAAAAACAAAGTTCCCCCATTGGCCTCCTCAAAAAGCCCCGTCTTGGAAGTCAAAGCTCCCGTAAACGAGCCCTTGGCAAAACCAAAAAGTTCGGACTCCAACAGCTGTTCTGGGATCGCAGAGCAATTGATCGCCACAAAGGTTTCCCGCTTGCGTAAACTCAATTCATGAATCATACGCGCGACCACTTCCTTTCCGGTCCCACTTTCCCCCGTGATTA
>JANJTG010000070.1 GCA_024711265.1 Bdellovibrio sp.
AAAGGGATCCTACTTCCTCTCAACTACCTACTTATCGTCACAGGTTTTCTATTTTTCCGACTTCCCAATTCTGAGGCCGTCATGACTTTTCTAAGTTCACTCTTTCAGTCCTCCACGAAGGCCTCCCTGACCCCCTTGGCATTGATTCACTCCGTGTATACACTTCTAGCCCTGAGCATTCCTCATGCCTTAGACGCAATGATTCGCAAAAAGGAAGATTTCTTCTTGAGGAAGACCGTTTGGTTCCTTTTCATTCTCGTTGTGGCGATATTCTGTATTGGGGCAGGACGCGCAACACAGCCTTTCATTTATATGAGGTATTGATCCAATGACCCCGAAAACATCATCCAAATCATTTTTCGGAATCTATCTGCAGATCAGCCTCATGCTCCTGGTTGCTCTTGGCATTGCTATCGGCCTTGGAAGAGAGGTCAATCGAATTAATACCGAAAATATCGAGATCAGCAACCGTTGGGCCCGATTGCGTGCCCAGGAATCCCTCAAGTTTTTAAACCTGAATCAAGATAAGCTGGACCATTTCATTCCCGTCTTGGGAGATTCTGGAATTGAATGCACCTTTGAACCCAACAACACAAATCTGCTGTTACAAGAAGCAAATATTTCCAGCTTGACTCTGAATCTTGGCATTCGCGATTTCACCGTTAAGCAGACAGAAGTTTATGCGGAAAATCTCTTACTCATCTCCAAGCGGGCGCACAGGAAGTTCCCACTCATTATTCTAAACATAGCTCCCGAAATGCTCACTCTGGCGATTGAAAATAGCTACAAATCCGCAGTAGATGAAGAACAAATTCTTAGCTTTAGCACTCCCCGAGCTTTATGGCACATTCAAAACATGTCCCTGAGTGAGCGTCTGAACTTACTCATGAAGAAGTACACCTTAGGCGATTACTCCCCGACACTGAACGCGATGGTCCTCGGCCGCCAGATGCGTATCTTATCGCAAATTCTTTTTACCAACAGCGCCCCTCCCGAACCGCCGTCTCAAACCATAGAGTATTTTTCTGAACTTTGGAGCTCCTCTCGATTCAATCAGCCCCCCTATTGGGACCCTACCCGACTGGGTGGTTTTAAATTTAATCAACCAGCAAGTGCGGAAGAGTATCAGAAAATTTCGGAACTTCTTAGCAGCCCTGCGGGAGTCGCAGAGTTTCAAAGTCGCACGAAGTCCTTATTTGACCTCGAGGGCCTGAAGCTCAGTCCCCGCCTTCTAAATGACCTCTCACTCCTCATTGCCAGACTCAAAACTGTGTCCGGCCAGGTGGTGCTTACAAATATTCCCATGAGCCCTCGAACTCAGCATGGTCCGAGTGCCATCATAAATATGAAATCGGCTTTAAAAAGAATTGCCTCGGATCAAGACGTTCCTCTGTATTTCCTCGACGACCAGGCCTCCTTATCATCTCAAGACTACCTTGACCCCCTTCACCTGACGAACCAAGGGGCCCTTATCCTTGATAAGTTTTATGCGGAGATAGTCAAACGGCACCTCAAGTAAGCCCGTGTATCTCAAAATGAGAATAAATTATTCGACGATTCAGCCCCAGCCTTAGCCACTAGTAATTTAAGATTTTCGTATCAATTCCGATCAGTATAGTACTATGAGGAACGTTACCGTCTTGAACCTTTTGTTAGTAACGCTTAGTATGGCTGGATGTAATGGCTATATTGATGCTAAGATTTTCTCCTCAAAAACAAATATCGCGAGTCCCGAAAATTCTGTCATCACAATTTTGCCTCCCTCTGGATCTAGCGACGGAAGTGGCTCCGGAGGATCTGGAGGAGCCAGCGGTTCCCACTTAATCGCCGATGGGCGAACTATCGTAGAAATTGAAATCTCACTCATCGACACCAGCGGCCAACCCATGACCGGCGTGACGCCCACAATTAATATGACCGGGCCAGACAATAATATCTTGGGTTGCACCAAGTCTGACGCCAGCGGCAAATCAATTTGCAAGGTTGTGACTTCGACGCCCGGAGCCCATGACATTACGTTGGTCGTCAATGGCGACCCCGTAAAAACAATAAGCGCCACATTTCTTCCCGGACCGCGTACCAGCTCATTTGGGGATACAGTGATTGCGGGAGATCTAGGTCGCGGTGGAAGCACAAATCAATATGTGATGATTGCGGGAGTCAGCGCTCTTGGTGGAGAGGTCATCTATAGGGATACATCACTTCAGACCCGATCCGTTCAATCGGTTCAAGGTCTGTTAAATGTTAGTCAATAAGGAAAAGCAAGGTGCCGGTATGTTTTGGAAAACACAAATTGCAATAGCTCTTTTGATAAGCCTTCCGCTCTTTAGTTGGGCAGGTCCGAAGGCGTTCAACTATCAGGGCCGCATCTTTAAAACGGATGGCACTCCCATCACCTCCAGCAGTGTCGACTTCAAGATTCAAATCAGAAGTGCGGGAGCAGGATGTTTGCTTTATGAAGAAACTCACAATCTCAATATGACAGGCTCATCCGGTTTCTTCAGCTTTCAAATCGGCACAGGAACACGAACCACCAACGATCCGGGTTTTACAATGGATCAGGTTATTTCCAATGATGCAGAACTATCAAACGCCAAGCTGGATGATAGTGGGCTCTGTCCCGGAGCGAAGTACACCCCGGGTGCCCAAGATGCTCGGAAGATTCGCGTAAGCTTTAATGATGGCGTAGAAAACGTCACCATCACCCCCGATCAAACTCTCAACTCTGCCCCCTACTCAATGAAGGCAAACCTTGCCAACACTCTGCAGGGGTACTCAGCGAACGCCTTTATACTCAAGCCGTCCTCTCCGACACCAGGACAAGTTCTTAAGTGGGACGGTTCCACCTGGTCGGCCGCTTCAGACAGCGTCAACGATCCCTCTGTGCAGGGATTCGCAAAAACCAATCTTCCCGCTTGCGGAAGCGGACAAGTCTTAAAGTCGAATGGATCAACTTTACAATGTGTGATGGATGCGACCACAGGTTCAGCTTATGATGCGACCAAAACCACAAAGGGTATTGTTCAGATCGGTAATGGCTTGAATGTAAGCAGCGGCGTTGTCAGTCTAGGAAATCATACTCACACGATCAACGAAGTCACTGGCATCCCCGGATGTCTTTCTCATCAGACAATGTACTACAATAGCGTGATGGACTCAGTGATGTGCCAAGACATCACTGTCGACGCCTCAGCAATCACCTCCGGCACTATCAGCGGCGCGGTCTCAATCAACACAACAGGAACTATTGATGCCGCTTCACTCAGTACAACTGGCAATATTTCCGCGGGTGGAAACCTTTCAACAAGTGGTGATCTTTCAGCAGTTGGCAACTTGTCAACCGGGGGAAATCTCACCGTAACGGGAACTCTCAGCGCTGGTGGAGCGATCTCAACAACTTCGGATATTAGTGCGACCGGAAAGGTCACGGCCGGTGGAGATATTCAAACAACCGGAGGCCGCATGATCGCCTCCGCCACCTCCACAACCAACGCGAAGGTCGAAGTCACAGGACAAATTCTATCGAAAGTTTTCAATGCAGGTTCAAGCACAACCATAGATTGGAACAATGGAAATATGCAGTTTACTTCCGCAAGCTGTGGTGCCTTTACGTTCTCCAATATGTATGAGGGCGGCACCTACACATTGGTCGTCACAGGGGCAACTTCAGGAGTATGTACCTTTACTCAGGCAACGCCCGATACATTGAATACTACCGACTTTAAGTATTTACCCGTAAATTCCGCCACCGTGGCAAGTAGAACCACCGTCTTTACATTTGTCAGAGCTGGCGGCCTTGTCTATGTAAGCTGGCTGACTGGCTTCTAATAAAGTTAGGCTTTCTTAGAGGGCCAGCCCCAGGCAACAAAACCGGACAGTAACACCGTCAATAAAGATCCCAGAACAATATAGACTGGGATCTGTTGTAAATTCCCATAAGCAAACAGCGGAAGGCCGATCAATAGCGACGCCAGAATCCCATAAAAAACGCCCTTTTCTGGCAGACTCTTGCCTAAAACCAAAAGAACTGTTGGGAATACCGTTGCAGACCGCATGGTTCCATAAAATAAAAACAGATGAAGAATTTTGATATTCGGAATGTTCGCAATCGCTAAGGCCACCAGCACCAACAACACCATGCTCAATCGAGATCCCAGCATCACTTTCGCGTAAGGGGCATTCGCACTCTTTAGAACGTGGTTTGTGAAGTCATGACCTCCAAGGCTGCCAATGCTGGCAAGCTTGGTATCAAGGATCGATATCAAAGCAGCCAGAATCATAAAAACAAAAATCCATGTGGCGCCTAACGGTAAATACCGACTTATAACTTCAATATTCACCATCTGCGGATCCTTGATCGGTGATTGAGTCCCCGCTGCAATAAAGCCCAGAGTGGACATAAGAAGAGGCACCACCGCAAACAAAAAGGCTCCTCTTACAAAAGACGCTTTGACATACTCTTTCTGTATCGAGAAAGCTCTTTGCCAAAATGTTTGATCACCAAAAGGGCCCGCCAACAGACCAATCGTTGCAGGAAGCCCAAAGGTCAAAAAGACTCTTAAAGATTCAGCGCCGAAGAAGTCCGTACTCCCAATCTTCCCACCCAAACCTTCAAAAATAACCTCAGGACCGCCAGAATTGAACAGCACCCAAGGTATTAAAAGCAACCCAACACCATAAATAAAAAGCATCTTAAACACATCGGTCACAATGGTGGCCTTTAAGCCAGAAATAATGGAGTAAGAAAGAGGAACCAAGCTTAAGATCACGCAACACCAGAAATAGGGAATCCCGGTGAATTTACTTAGCAACTGCCCCCCGGCCAGTAGCTGAACAGCAAAAGCACAAACAGCCAATCCCACCAACGTCACCCAATAAAGAAACTGCACTCGATGAGACGTTTTATGTAAAATGTAGTCAGAGATTGTAAAACCATCAGGCTTATCGCGACGAACTTTCTCAGCAAAATAGGCGAAGAAGATCAGACATAGAATATTGGGAACGACAAACCAGAAAAGACCCAAAACACCGTCCTGATAGGACTTCTGAGCGGACACAAAAAGAGACGGCGCCCAGATCCAAGAAGCCGCCACGGACAGCGCCGCCTCCCACTTTCCAAGGTTGCGATCTGCCGCAATCAGCCCCACCTTTGAAGCACTCATTCTTGCGTTGTATATCTTAACGACGAATAACGAGGCGACCGACGTGATGACTAACAATGCAACTATACTAGCGGTCCCGGCCATAGAATTTCCTTACACCTTATTCTTGCAAATAGGTTCTATTTAACATGGTGTGATTGTGATCCGTGGGGCCCCAATCCCCGTCGGGATGATACACGACAATTCCCATATCCGACTGAGTCGTCAAAAAGCGATGTCGCTCTTGCGGATCAAGACAAAAGATATCTCCCTCAGTCAATGCAAGTTGGCCGGATTTTAAATCCGCAAAGCCCGAACCATGAACTACACATCCTAAACGTATACTAGGATGCGTATGCGGGGACTGTGATGTTTGCTCGGGGAAATAAAGATAATTTAAACTGGGGTCTCCTAAACGCGGAGGATAGATCAAAAGAGAATCCGAACACCCGTCGATATAGGTCAAACGCCCTGTCTTCTCAATGAAGCCTGCAGGAATTTTTTGCCCTTGGAAACCAACACGAATCGCTGCAAACACCCAGGTCTCTGGAGCAACAACAACCTCTTCTGTTTGAATGGGCAACGAAAAAAACTGACCTTTGAGCAAAGGCCATGTCTCAGCTCCAACTCGAATCTCTCCAGTTCCGTGAGAATATCCATAAAAGGTATAGAAAGAAATCGGCAATGCGATTTTCTTCTCGTTTTGAATTCTTAAAGCAGCTGATGGGTACGAGGTCGCCAGTCTATCAATAAATCCGTTTTTCCCAATAAGTTCCATCGCGTACCTCCATTGACCACTCTAAACAGACTGATTTTAGATCAACACCTTCAGACTGACGAGACCTATTTCGCGGGCCAGACCAAATCCGCCAGATTAATCCCCCCGGTTTGACCAGGTCCAGTCACACGATCACTGACAGCCCCCTTTCTTTTTGATACTTATTAGAGACTCATGAGGTTCATTAACTCCATCTTTAAATATCTTGGCTTCTTTCTTCTCGGCGCAATCTTCTGCACTTTCATTGGTATCACAGGGGCTTCTTATTACGTGATCGAACAACTTACTCAAGCCGCTGCTCCTGAGGCCGCAGACACTAAGAAGTCTTCTCCTGCCAAAATGAAGACCTCACCTCAATACGCCAGCGAGAGCTCAAGGACTCCTCACAACCTCGTCAATCCGAACCTCAAAGATCTGACAAAAATTGGCGTAAACTATGTTGAAGAACTTGACCTTTTTGACCAACTGGCCGCAGAAATATCCCAACGTTCTGTGCCGGACCTCTGCACAACACTTTGCAACCCTATCCTCATAGATCCCAATCGCTTAAGCAACGAACGCACTTCCTATTTGGCCTTTTACTACAAACAAGAAGGTGTTCGCGCCCTGGAAGATCCTCTCTTCCGACTCAAGTTGGAAGAAATTGGATTCCTCTCAGAACTCTTCCCTTCCTCTCTCCGAGTCGTTCTTGCCCAGATCGAAAAAAATGCGAAAACCGCTGAAAAAAGCCCTCACAATCTGATGCTTGCTTTGCAGTTGGAACTGGCCATACTCAAAGAAGCCTCCTCTTTCGGATTGCGGTGGGACTCTATGAAACAGGATACCTTCAAACTGAAGTTGGTTCGCAATCTGGTCCGTTCCTGTCAACGAGGGGTCCCTCGCAATAAAGTCATATCCGAATGCCGCTCTCAGCTTGCCGGGATATAAACAATTTATATTCAGCACCATCAAACAAACTTCTGTTAAGAGATTCAGCCTTGGGCTCTTTTTAAGCATTTCGCCTCGCATTAGCTAGTCCGCGCACTCACAAATCTGGCGCGACACCAGGGGGGTGTGCTAGTCTCGACGGCGTCTATTGAGGTGCCCATGAAAATTGAAGATCTTTCCCCAAGAAATGAATTTATCCCCCGTCATATCGGTCCCACAGATTCTGACATCCACGAGATGTTGAAGACGTTGGGTTTTAACTCTTTGGAGCAAATGGCGGATAAAGTTATTCCGGCGCAAATTCGCAGCCAACACCAATACCAGGATGTGGGTCCCGGAATTTCTGAATACGGTCTTTTAAACTATCTAAAAAAGATGGTCTCAAAAAACAAAGTCTACAAAAGCTACATCGGCATGGGCTTCCACGACACCATCACTCCCACCGTCATCCAAAGAAACATCTTTGAAAACCCTGTGTGGTACACAGCCTATACGCCTTATCAGCCAGAGATTTCTCAAGGTCGCTTGGAAGCTCTTTTAAATTTCCAAACGATGGTCAGTGATTTAACAGGCATGGAAATTTCCAATGCGTCTTTGCTTGATGAAGGCACGGCGGCTGCGGAAGCGATGTTCATGGCGCACTCCCTTTGCAAGAACAAAGCAAATGCATTCATCGTTTCCCCAGACATGCATCCGCATGTAATTGACGTGATGGGCACCCGTGCCGAGCCTCTGGGCTTTGAAATGATCGTTATGGACCCCGCGAAATATGATTTCGCCAAACCCGTCTTCGGTGTTTTCTTCCAATACCCAAATACCAACGGCTTGATCGAGGACTACTCGGCTCTGGCAAAAAAATACAAAGATCATGGAGCCCTGGTCACGGCCTCTGCGGATCTTTTGGCGATGACTCTTCTAACACCTCCTGGTGAATGGGGAGCGGACATGGTGGTGGGGAACTCACAAAGATTCGGTGTGCCTCTCGGTTACGGCGGGCCTCACGCGGCTTTCTTGGCCACGAAGGACGCTTACAAACGTCTGATGCCAGGTCGCTTGGTCGGCGTCAGTGTGGACTCTCAAGGAAAAAGTGCTTTACGTTTGGCTTTGCAAACTCGCGAACAACACATCCGCCGCGAAAAGGCCACTTCGAACATCTGCACTGCACAGGTTCTTTTGGCAAATATGGCTTCCATGTATGCCGTCTATCACGGGCCTCAAGGTTTGAAGAAAATCGCATTGCGTGTGCAACGCCTGACGGGCATTTTGTCTGAAGGCTTGCAAAAGCTCGGATTCAAAGTCGCCCCAGGTCCCTTCTTTGACACCATCACGGTAACGACGGACAAGGCGGAGGCGATCATTGCTCAGGCCGAGAAAATGGAAATGAACTTCCGCAACTTCGGCGGTGGCAAGATCGGTCTATCTTTAAACGAAACAACAACCCTTGAAGACGTCCAAACAATTTGGGCAGCCTTCAATCAAGGGACTGCGACTGGCTTCACGGCTCACTCTATTGATGAGGCGATGAAAGATGTGGAACTGCCGGCAAATCTGACTCGCACTTCGACTTATCTTTCGCACATGGTGTTTAATGCCCACCACAGCGAAACAGAGATGCTTCGTTATATCCACTCTTTGCAAAACAAAGATCTGACATTGACTCACTCGATGATTCCGCTGGGGTCGTGCACGATGAAACTTAACGCGACAACGGAACTTGTTCCGGTGTCATGGCCTGAAATCGGCAAACTTCATCCGTTCGCACCGACGTCTCAAGCAGCAGGTTTGATTGAGATGATTCATGACCTTGAAAAGAAATTATCCGATATCACAGGCTTTGCGGCCGTGAGTTTGCAACCCAATGCGGGTTCTCAAGGTGAATACACAGGTCTTTTGGTGATTCGCAAGTACCACCAATCTCGCGGCCAAGGTCACCGCAATATTTGTTTGATTCCTTCTTCAGCGCACGGAACCAATCCTGCATCCGCAGCACTTGTGAACATGCAAGTCGTTGTGGTTGCCTGTGACGATCATGGAAACGTTGACGTCGCTGATCTTAAAGCCAAAGCTGAACAGCACCGCGACAACTTGGCGGCCTTGATGATCACGTATCCTTCCACACACGGGGTGTTTGAAGAAGGCATCGTTGAGATCTGCAAAATCATCCATGATAATGGCGGACAGGTTTACATGGACGGCGC
>JANJTG010000536.1 GCA_024711265.1 Bdellovibrio sp.
CGGCGGCGAGACCGAGAGTGAGAAAACGACGACGACTTTGCATGGGAATTCCTGTCCCTGTGGCTTGAATCGCGGGAGCGTGGGGAGCCAGCGCTCCGCGCCCGGGTGTTCAGTTCGGCGCAGCCGGGAGGGCGCCGGGGCGCATCTTCATCATGCGTTCCATCATCCCCATGTGCTGTTGCATCAGCTTCATGTGCTCCTGCATGAGCTTGGGATCCATCATCATGCCGCCCATTGGCCCAGCCCCGGTTCCCGCCCCGGGTCCAGCCCCCTTCATCATCGGGCCTGCGCCCATGGGGCCGCCCTGCATCTGGCCACCCATCACCGGGCAACCTGCGGGGATGCCCTGCGAGGCCGCCTCGAGGGCCTTGACCTGCTCCTCCATCAGGGCCATGCGGTGCGCAGGATCGGTCGTTTCACGGATCGACTTCATGCGCGCCTGAAGCGCGGGAACGCTCGATGCGGGCGGCCAGGCCTGTGCCTGGTCCATCGACTGCGCGAGGGTCGGGCCGGCATGCAAGGCTGCACTCAGTGCAAGGACCGGCATCAGTCCGGCGAGACGATAAAGACGGTGCTTTTTCATGATTGATCTCCCATCGGTTGCGGGGTGAATCCTGTGGGCCACGGAGCGCCGTGCCACGCAGGGCATCTTGCGCCCGGCTGCCTGTCGCCGGCCTGACCTGGAGGTTACATTTCTGTAATCCCGCGTGGCGTCCGGGCCCGAGGTGCAAAATCGGCCGCACGCAGAAAGAAACATGCAGGAGTAAAACCATGAAAATCCTCATCGTCGAAGACGAGATCAAGACCGGCGACTATCTGCGCCAGGGACTGACTGAGGCCGGCTTCGTCGCCGACCTCGCCAGGGACGGGCTCGATGGGCTGCACCTCGCACTCAATGGCGACTACGACCTCGTCGTGCTCGATGTGATGCTGCCTTCGCTCGATGGCTGGGGAATCCTGCAGACGCTGCGCCGCAACAACAGGGCGATGCCGGTGCTGTTCCTGACCGCGCGTGATCAGGTCGAGGACCGGGTCCGCGGCCTCGAACTCGGCGCCGACGACTACCTGGTCAAGCCTTTCGCGTTTTCCGAGTTCCTTGCGCGTGTGCGCACGCTCCTGCGCCGGGGGCGGA
>JANJTG010000101.1 GCA_024711265.1 Bdellovibrio sp.
GGCCTGGATATCCCGGAAGTGATGGAGTACGTAAAAGCACACAAATTCTTGAAGGGTTATCCTAAAGCTCAACCTATCAGCAATGAAGAATTGCTTGAGGTGAAGTGTGATGCTCTTTTCCCTTGTGCTCTTGAAAACCAAATCGACACGCACAATGCGGAAAAAATCCAAGCAAAAATCATCGTTGAAGGTGCGAACGGACCTGTGACAAATGCTGCGACAAAGATTCTGACAAAACGTGGCGTTTTCATCGCTCCCGACGTTATTGCTAACGGTGGCGGCGTGATCGTGTCTTATTTCGAGTGGGTTCAGGACATCATGTCCTTCTTCTGGGATGAGGATGAGGTGAATGGCCGCTTGAAAGGCATCATCACAAAAGCTTTCGATAAGGGTTATAGCCTTTCTAAAGAAAAGAACGTGGATATGAGATCTGCCGCCATGGCGGTGTCCATTCAACGTCTTGAAAAGGCGATGCTTCTTAGAGGCTTGTATCCAAGATAATGAAACCTTGGCTTCTTTTACCACCCCAGTGGGCTCACGATCTGAGCCCACTGGCCTTACCTCTGTACTCTCTTATTCACGGAAGAAAAACTCCGCACTGGAAAAGTTTCTCTTGGCGTGATCTTCACTTCGCGAACCCTTTGGGAATTGCGGGAGGTGTCGACAAGAATGCAGAGAACCTGAAAGACTGGTGGTCCCTCGGATGCGGTTTTGTTGAAATCGGCACCGTCACTCCCCTGCCGCAGTCACCGAATCCTGGTAAAATTATGGATCGGGATCTTAAACTTCACGCGATGTGGAACAAAATGGGTTTTCCCAGTGAAGGCGCTGACGAGACTTTTTATAATCTCATGTCTTATGCACCCAACTATCGCACTCCGATTTTTGTGAACATCGGAAAAAACCGTCACACGCCCAACAATCAAGCCGTTCAAGATTATCTCACTTTGATTGATAAGTTTCGCCCTTTGGCGGATGCCTATGTTGTGAATATCTCAAGCCCCAACACCAAAGGGCTTCGCGATCTTCAGAATAAAGACAATTTAACTTCTCTTCTAGGTCCCCTCATTGACCGCGTCTCCCACTTTGAGCCGACTCCGGTTTTAGTAAAGCTTTCTCCCGATATGGGGGATGAGGCCTTGGCAGAAACAATTCTTCATTGCCAAGGCTTGGGAGTCCATGGGTTCGTGCTAACCAACACGACCTTGTCTCGCCCTCCAGGCTGCCACTTCCCTGAAGAAGGAGGCCTCTCGGGCGCTCCCCTCAAGGAACTTTCGCAGCGCGCCCTAAAAATCGCTGTTGAAAGCTTAGGCAAAAAGAGGGAGGGCCTGCTTTTAGTCAGCGTTGGCGGCATTCTCACTCCAGAAGATGTCTTTGAAAGATTGCAAATGGGCGCAGATCTTGTTCAAATTTACTCTGCCCTTGTGTTTCATGGACCGCATTTTTTCCATGACGTGGCGAGAAGGTATAATGGCGGACGATAGCGCAGTAGAAATAAAACCCAAAAGATCCAAAATCCGTAAGGGACATTGGATTCCTGTCGTCGCGGGTTTTTTGCGCAAAGATGGCAAAATTTTAGTCGGCCAACGCCCCGAAAATAATTCTTTGGCCGGCCAATGGGAATTTCCCGGTGGTAAAATTGAGACAGGAGAAACACCTGAAGAAGCCCTGGCTCGCGAGCTCAACGAAGAATTGGGCATTGAAGCTGAAGTGGGCGAACTCAAGTTGGCCTGCACTCATTCCTACGGAGATGTAGGGATTCTCATATTATTTTATGAAATCCTATATTGGAAAGGCGAACCTCGGGCCAAACATCATATGATGTTAGAGTGGATCCATCCGGAAGAACTCAAACATCGTAATATCCCAGAGGCCAATCGCAAGATTCTCCATCGAATCTACAAAGCCCTAGGACTTGAATGGCGAAAATAATTCTGGTGAGCAAACATGTGAACGCAACTTCTTGGCAGCTGGCACAAGCCCTGAAAGCCCAGCAGCACGAAGTGGTTCTGCTTACCAGTCATGGCGAGGTCCCCGAAGATACCAGCGGCATCGAGTTCATGGGGTACTTCAAACGCTGGAGTCTTCTTGAAGGTTTACGTATCATCCCCGGCCTTTTTGGATTACAGCCGCAGATTTTGCACATCCTCTTAGAGGACGACAAAATGAATCCGGCACAAATGGTTCTATCCACTTTCGCCAAATCTCATCCTACGTGTGTCTTAACGACCTCTCTTTTAAACATTCGATATGGCCTGAGTCGCCGCAATCCGGTTCGCTATCTGATAGAAGAAAGTGACATCATCACCTGCCCTACAGTTGAAACATTGGGGCAACTGCGCGGTTTGAACGTACGTTCGACTCGACAAGGGCGTGGCATTTTGCCTCCTGTCTTGGATCTGAAAAATGAAGCCACGGATGTGATGAGCGATGAAGACGATGAGCGGTTTTTATTCGGTCTGGATCAAGAACCTTACGTCGTTGTTCCCTTCCGTGAAGCTTCGTTTGCGCCAGAATCAGATAGCTTTGTCCGGATTCGAACTTTAGCGCAAAAATACAAAGTCGTTCTATGGGGTTCGTACTCGCACTGGTCTTTAAGAGAACGAAAGAAATTCGCCGCTTGGATGGATGAATTCCAGTGCGGAAGTCACTGGTCCGTGACCGGCCCTCTCAGTCAGCCCTTGGGGCGTCTGCTTTTGGAAAAAAGTTCGGCCTTTGTTCTTGCCGGACAAAACCTGAGTCCTGTTGAAATGACCGAATACTATATGCGAGCTATTCAAAGCCACGCCGTTCTGGTGTTGGATTCTAAACAGACCAGCATCCACTCGGACCTTTGGAAAAATACCGTCAACTGCTGGGTGCTGAATCACCATCATTTGCAAAGAGACCTTATCAAACTTTTGGCCAAGCCTCATTTGCGCCTTCCCGAGTCTTTATCTGAACAACTGGCGGAAGATCGCCATCTCATCGATTCCTCATTGAACGAACTCAATCGCCTGTACAATCGGGCCTTAAATCATTTAAGATAAACCCTGGGCACTCACCAGACGCTGAAGAGGGCCCAGAAGGAATTATGCTCAAAAAGTCCCGGCTTCCGGAAACCCTTAATATCTGTCTGACGTCTTATCGTTTTCCGATTTTAAGTCGCGCGACGGATCATGGATTTCTGTGGCCGATCGCCAAGGGGCTCGCCAAGGAAGGGCACAAAGTCACGGTTTTAGCCGCAAGTTCTCCTTTGAAAAAGCCCGAAGTGACCCGCGATGGCGTGCGTGTTTTGTTTCTTCACGAAGGCGCAAAAAATCTTTCCCACATGAACTTTCAGATAGCGGTCCGCCAGCGCTTTGCTCAACTTCACAAAGAGGATCCTTTCCATCTTGTTCACAGTATCGACAAATCAGGCTATCGCATCGGCAGCCGCAAAAAAGAGTTCAACGTGGCGATGGCCTATGACGTGGAAGCAACTCAGATGTCCCAGCTTTTTGCAATCCTCGCCATGAAACAAGATACGCTTGGAAGCATGCTCACAACGGCCCTGGCGACGACTTATAAATTTCTCACCACTTATTACGGTGGAGACCGTCGCCTGCTTTCGACAGCCGATGGAATTTTTGTTACCAATCCTCAGCAAAGAATTATTCTAGAGCGATACTACCTCTATCCCGATTATCACACTTACACTGTTCCTTATGGAATTGAGCTGGGGGATTTAACTCCGAAGGAGAAATCCCTTGAGCTGCGAAAAGCCCTGGGTATTCCGGAAAATGCTCACGTGGCGGTGACCATCACGGATATGACCGACGTTCAAGAACTGATGCCCCTTCTTAAAGCCTTTGAAAAGGTGGCTATCAAAAAGCCCAACAGCTATCTCATTGTAGTGGGCAATGGTCCTAAGTATAAAGACATTGAATACCAAGTTCTGAACCTGGCTTTGGGAAATCGTGTGGTCATGACGGGCGCCGTTCCTGCCGCAGAGCTAGAAGACTACATCGTCTTGGGAGATGTCTTCGTCAACATGGGCTCTCGCACAACGGGTTTTGAGCCCTCCACCCTGGAAGCGATGGCCCAAAAAAAGGTCGTTTTAGGTTCAGAAGTGTCCCCAATTGCCAATATTATCGAAGATGGCCGCGACGGATTTTTGCTGCGTCCAGCGGATGTGGAGTCCATGAGCAATCTTTTGGTCGAAATATTCTCAGGAACCATGCCTGCAGACGAGATCGGCGACCGTGCCCGCCAAAAAGTGGTTGATCTGTTCGACACCCCTAAAATGGTCCAGGCGACGCTAGAAGCCTATCGCAAAATCTTGCTCAACACCGGCCTGTATAAGAAGCATTGAGTTAAATGCTTGAATTTTGATGGCCAGGCCCCCGTAGTTCTGTATAATCGGGAGTGTTATCAATACTTTAAGCGGAGCTTGAGGACAGCAGAAGATGACAAAAGCGGATTTGATAAATTTAATCTCTGAAAAAGCCGGCATCACCCGAGTCAAAGCAGAAACTGTGGTAAACACAATTTTTGATTCAATGGTGGAAGCACTCATGCGTGATGACCGTATTGAGATCCGTGGTTTTGGTTCTTTTGTGAATCGTCAGTATGGAGCCTACAAAGGACGCAATCCACGTACTGGTGAAATCATCAACGTTGAAGAAAAGAAATTACCGTTTTTCAAAGTGGGCAAAGAGCTCAAAGAAGATATCAACAACGGTCCAAAGAAAAAAGAGAGTTAACAGTCCCCACCTCTGATCTAGAGAGGTGGCAACCAGCCTCCTCCAGCTCCTGGCGGAACCCCCGGAGTTCCTCGAGAAGGAAAATTCACCGCACTTTCAGCCGTCGGCTCCCAAGAGCCTTCCGCATCCAAACAGGCCACGGATTTTTCATAGTGCCTTTGCATTTGATAGATTAAATCCATTTCAATTTCGCGACACAGACGTCCACTGCCATCTCGCCCTTCTCGTGTCGTCATCATGTAACCGTAAACTCTATTGCGAGAATCCGATCCTTGAAACGCATAACGCATCAACAAGGATCCTCGCAAAGCCTGACGACCCACCTCTAAAAAAGAAAGGCGATCGCGCGGCGGAAGAGAATTTATGATTTCTCGACCGATATAACCACCGATGACTCGCCCGACTTCTCTGAAGACCGCGCCCTCGACTCTTTCGTGAGGGCCGCCATTCCATTGAGCGAAAGTTCCTTGAGAAAAACAGACTGTGAATACAACGCCGATTGTGAGATTTCGCAACAGCATATCAGCTCCCTTATGGATTTAAATACCCGGGAACCTCAAGCTGTATTCCCTTTTTACGTAATACACTTAAAGCTTCCTCCATGCTGTTCATCGGCTGAATCGTAACGAAACTTCCCTTCCAGAAAAGACTTCCAAAGGAAACATCAAAGTCACCGATCTCGGCGCGGATTGTTTCAAGAGCTGTATACACCTTCAAGTCCACATTTCTATACTTGCGCAACAAGGTCCAAACTTTTTCATAGAGCTGAATTTCTGGCGCGGGAGTTCCTTTGACACACCAGAAAAGGCCCTTCATCGGAAGACTTCCGTCTCCCATGAAAGGTCCGCCGGTGCTGTCTCCGTTGATAGGTCGAACCCACAAGTTATCCAAGGTAGAGCGACGATCCGCCACGGCGTACATAGCATACTGATTCAAGTTTTTAATACCGCCGTCCTTATATTCCGTACCGGACTCGGCCATCAATAATTCGCGAGAATATGGCAAACGATAACCACGAGCCTGGCAGTATGTTTTAGCTTCCGCAAATGTATACGCATCATAAACACCTGTGTCTTCCATGCGCTTTTTGCGTTCCTCATTAATAGGCATTGGCAACCACTTCAGACCTTTGTGAGGAGTGTCCCAATCTTCATAGACATTCTTCTGGAAGAAATCAAAAACCTGCTTAGCCAAATCATCCAGGGCTTCCGTCAATTTTCCCCGAGAAATAAAATTACGAGTCACGCCGTTTTTGTTTCCCTGAACGTGGAAGGTCAGTTGGAATTTTCCTTTCCCTAAGCTTGAGAAAGTTCCGTAAGCCACATAATCAATTTGATTCAGCATCTCAATGGCATATGTCACATTAAGTTCATCGGCCGTAATAGGCTTACCCAGAGGACGCTTGGTTGAAATACCGCGGATATAGGCCTGCAGAAGGTCCGGCTTGGTTCCTTCGGAGATCTGAATTTTTCGTTTATCGTCACGAACATCATAACGAATGAAAAGGTCATCCAAGGCGCTTTTAAACTGCTGCTCTAATGAAAAATCGATACCCACAATGTCCTTGGCTTTATGGATGTCATGAACCTGATCAAACATCATCAAAATATTTGCCATGGGTTCCAACATCACTTCGACGACAGCGCCCTTGTCCGCCATCTTTTCAAGACTGGACATCAACGTATTCCAGAATTCATTTCGAACTGAATCACGATCTTGACTCATGGTCTTTTCGTATTGTCCCAGATCACCGCCTGGAAAAAACGGGATACTATGCCACAATGTCGCGATCTTCTTTTTGTTATTTTTGAAAGTGTCGTCTTGATACTGTGGCTTACTATCAAAGCCGGGCCCCGTTTTATCTGAGGACTTTTGCTGTGCAAAGCCCTGTGAGGCAATGATGGTCACTCCAACCAATGCCGCTAAAAACGAACGCATACAATACCTCCACAAATAATGATTCGACCGGGAAATATAAGGGATTGTGAGGAGGACTTCACCTGTTATATTTCTAACAGGGGCCGCGAACCTCAGGGGCCACTCATTGCTTTTCAAGAGGGGATTGTTAAGTCTTTTGACAGATAAATACTACAGGGTCCCCAAGAAAAGCCCTCGGGGCTTCTTAGAAACACTGACAACGCCCTTGGGAGGTCGCTAGATCTGAACACTTAAAACTCTTCCCTTGGTATGAGATTTCGAACTCAGAAAGAACCCCATCTTTTTCGACATGATAAACCTCAGCCCCGCTGGAAAAAAGCCCGCGACGGGCCTCCTCCTGCAAGGTGATGCGACCTTCTTTTTCAAGACTGGAAAGGAAGGTGTCGGTCGGGTTGATGCTTTGCTCTTTGCTTAATGGCAGTGGTACCGGCAGATCGTCCGAATCCACGCCGTAATACTTCAGTCGCCGAATCGTGGATTGCTCCCCGGTGCCTTCGATCTCGAGGCGCAAACGACGTCGCTCCCCACTAGGCAAAGTGATATGTGTGTTTTTCCAGTCTAAACTATCCACTTCCAGATCGCCCAGCTCTGAACGTACAGAGGCCACAACACTTTCGAAATTATTATCCTTATCATCACCAAGAGTGTTGTGAATAGAAAGACACGTCCCCAATTCGCGCAGATGGTTTGCCAGGGAAGTTTTGGATGTTGTCACCGAAGATTCAGCGGCCAGAGCGTCTTTGGCGGCAGACGCTTTTCCAGTCTCCTTCATTTGGATTTCGGGAGGCTCGGCGCGTATTTCATCCACCGCAGATGTTTCAACGGGAGGTCCACTACGCAAGAAAAGCACCGCCCCCGCGATGCTTCCCATAAGTAAAAGTAAAACCAAACTTCTTCTATTCATATCGAGGACAGTTGTTTGAACCTGAGTCTGCCAACCCCCAACGCGCTTCCAGACTGTCATTGGGATTTGATGAAATATCATTGGCCAACGCCTTCAAAGAATACTCATAAAGAGAGATCTTCTTACCCGGCGCATATTCGATGTCCGCGCACTTATCCAGATAAGGCTTCAGCTTTTTTGCTCTTTGCGCCAAGCTAAAACCGAAACCTCCTCCGGAATCCACCATCTCACTTAGCGTGGCTTTAATGCGTTTATCGCGCGAGGGTGTCGAAAACGCATCATAAGCATCACGGTCCATGCAATCACCATTGAGCTTCTTACGATAGTTATTGCCCTTGGTCACCGCTTCCACACGAGCATTTACCAGATTGCAGACATTCTGAGTCTGTCGATTCAAGTTTTCTTCTTTGCTTTCCGAACGCAAAGCCAAGCGATTTTGCACCTCTTGAGTCCAATCAGTGATATTGCGCTGGGTGTTTCTTCCCACATTGTCAGAAGAAAAGTTTTCTGCTGGTTTCCCCATAGAAAATTGTTCCAAGGAGTAACCAGGCAACTCGTCCTTCTTCAGCGAATAATGTTCTGGAGCCATCCAAGCACGCAAACCGGTGCTTTGCTCTACAGGCATGAACACCAAGCTGGAAGTCGAAATAAGCTTTCTAACCGCTTGAGGCACTGTGGAGCCAATCAAGAAGACCGCACCGGTATCCGACACATCTTTAACCAGCTCAGCATGGCCAGGATCTTCTTGGACAGTTCCTCCAAAAATACGACGGAAAACGTTGTCTTTAGTGATACGGGGACGACTCCAAATCGCACCGGGACGAACATAGTCCCGCTGAATAGAAACTGGATAAGAATCATTGGGAAGAGACTTCGTGCTGGCCACGTCAGCCAAGAAAAGCAAAAACTTGCGAACACGCTTAAATTCGTCGGCCTCAGAGTCAAAGCGGGACATTTTATTGGTCAGCTTGGAAGACCCTCCCGTAGGATCTTTGATCACAAAAGGAAGTTTGTTTTCGTAGGCGAAAATCGCACGTGACATATAAACTGCATCGGCACAGTCCGTGGGAATACCTTGATATTTTCCCACCATAAAAAAGTCTTCATTGAATGATTGAGAAATCCATTCTGAATACTTTTGTTCCCAGGCAGGACTCCACGTCTCGGAATCTTCCCAGACCGATGCTGTTGCCGACAGCGACGTCACAAAGCTCACAGCAAAAATGCACCGACGCAAAGTTTTTTTCATGGATCCTCCAAAAAGGGTTCACCTGAAGCTAAGCAGGAACAGTGCCACCCCTTGAAAGGATTTCTGGCAATAGGTTAGAGCCGTGAGGCCTCTGTCCACCGTGGCCTTGTAGAAAAGACAAAGCGGTGTTTAAGGATTGGGCGAACGCCATGGGAAAAGTCGCAGCTCTGAAATCTCAGAGATTCCCTCAAAAGCCATAAAAAGGCGCTCGACTCCCATCGCGATGCCGCCACTGGGAGGCATCCCCGCTTCAAGACAAATAAAAAACTCTTCATCCAGCGTGATGGCTTCTTTACCAAGTTCGATTTTCTTTTGCAGATCCTCTGCCGAACGCAGCCTCTGAAGAGAGGGATCATTCAATTCATGAAAGGCATTGGCAAGTTCAAGCCCCTTCCAGTACGCCTCAAACCGATCGCCCCATCCATCGTCCGTCAGACGCGCCAAGGCGGCCTGATAGGGAGGATATTTTTCGACAAAAACCAGCTCATCCTGAGGCAACTGCGATTCGATCTTTTCCATGAAGATCAAAAAGAAAAGATCATCGATACTTTCAGCACTGCGCACGTCGACACCCAGCTTATGGGCTAATGCCTTTAGCTCTTCTTGAGTGGTCGTTGGAAGAAAATCAAAATCACAGTGAATTTTAAAAAGCTCGGCCACACTGAAGCTTTGCACTCTGGATGGGCCCGGTAAACCCAAAGTTCGAGCCAAATGATTTATTAAATTCTGCACATCTTGCTTGATGCTGGTCAGATTTTCATAAGCGCGATACCACTCCAACATCAAAAACTCAGGCTGATGCCTTTCGGTAACCTCACCGTTCCGATAGCAAGGGGCAATCTCAAAGATTTTTTCTGCCCCTAAGGACAGAGCTTTTTTTAAATGCAATTCCGGGCTGGTCGGTAAAAAAAGTTTTTCCTTATTCGAGCCCACCTTCAATTGAGTCGCAAAAACATCCAGGCTGGGCTCAGTGCCGGGACACTTCACCAGGGAAGGGGTCCGCAGTTCTATAAAACCCTGTTGCTGAAAAAAGTTTCGCACGGTTTGAAGATAAAGCGCCCACTTCTCAAAAAGATCTTTCTGAAAATGCCGAGGAGGCAAGGTTTGTTTTTGCGGAGCCAACAAGCAGATCTCCGATGCCGACACAACGGCCACCAGATCCCCTTCCTGCAAAAACTCAGAATAAGGGGGGCTTTTTTCAAAATGAATTTTATGAATTTTTTGATCGCGAAGAAGAGTCAGATCTAAAGAATCCGCCTCTTTTTGGATTCGATAAATGCGCCCCGCCGCCAAAGAGGACGATGGCATTGCGGGATAGGGTTTCCAAATGTGATTTAGATATTCGTTTCGTGTCAAAGCTCTGCCACTTTAGCGGCAAAGCCCCTGATCACGCAAGTTTTCAAGTTGAGAGAGGATGGAATCCATGTCGTTAGCGCCAAAAACCACCTCATCGTTAACATAAATGCGATGTTTCACCCAATAACCTTGATAGATGCCTTCGCTGGCCAAAGCGCACGCGGGAAGAGCGGGGACAGCAGCCTGAGCGGCCCCTAAGTGAGTTAGCAGTGCAATAAACATTGTTGTGATTAAAGCCAAAATGATTCTCATAATTCCCGCCTTTTTTGAACTGGGTCTTTATGACACCAGCCACCTCCTGCCTTCCCAATAAAGCAAAGGCCTTGCCAAGATTTTTTGCCACTACCTCACTGACAAAAATCGTCGGGTATTACTGGACGCGACTTTGGATATTTGGACGTTTCCGAGTTGTTTTTTGCAGTCGCATCCTTTAATTGAAAGGAATCCCCGAAAGGAATCTACTATGTTTGATTTGCAACACTCTCTTCGTTCGTTAAAGAACCAGGCCGACTGGGTCAGTTTACGTCACGTCGCAGAAAAAACTACATTCCGCACGATTCGCGATGAAAAGGCGGATCGCAACAGCATTTCTTTTGATCAAGGGGTCATGGTCGAGGTTTTGATCGAGGGTCATTTTGGTTTTGCGGGAACCAGCGACCTCAGTTCCTCGGGAATTCAAAGAGCCTTTGCCAAAGCGGTTTCCATGGCCAAGTCGGCGGCCGCTCATAAGGTTCATGAATTTTCCCTGGAACATCGCCCGTTGGCGCAGGGATCCTATCGTTCTCCGGTGGTTCAGCCTCTGGATTCTTTTTCCGCCAAAGAAATCACCGATATTTTCATCGATGCCACCAAGGCCATGAAGATCTCTGACAAAATCTTAAGCCGCTCGGCCTCCACGATGATCGTTGAAACCTCTTTTCACTCGATCAGTTCTTCGGGGTCTGAAGTCGACCAACATTTCTCTATCGTCAGCACAGATTTTTCCACCACGGCGGGTGCTGGCAGCGAAACCCAAACACGGTCTGACAGCGGGGGACTAGCTCGGTGTCTGCAAATCGGCGCTGAGGTTTTTAACCGCGCAAGCATCTTAGAACGCTGCCAGCGTATTGCTGAAGAAGCTTTGGAGCTTGTCTCGGCAGAGAACTGTCCTGACGCAACTATGGATCTTTTACTCGCACCAGATCAGATGACTTTGCAAGTTCATGAATCCATCGGGCACCCTCTGGAGTATGATCGCATTTTAGGAGACGAACGAAACTATGCTGGCTGGAGTTTCGTAAAGCCCGATGATTTTGGTAAACTTCAATATGGCTCTTCTTTGATGAATGTCACTTTTGATCCAACAATTCCCGATGCCTTGGCGTCCTATGCTTTTGATGATTCCGGCCATCAAGCAACCAAAGAGTTTCTGATTCAGAACGGCCTCTTGTTAAGAGGCCTTGGCGGCCTCGAGTCGCAATCGCGCTTAGAGCTTCCTGGTGTTGCCAACTTCCGCTCCGCCTCTTGGAATCGCGCACCGATTGATCGCATGGCGAACATCAATCTTGAACCTGGAACCTCAAAACTGGAAGATATGATTTCTTCCGTCGAACGAGGTGTCTTCATGATGGCCAATAAGTCTTGGTCCATTGATGACTACCGCAATAAATTTCAATTCGGTTGTGAGTACGCAAAACTTATTGAAAACGGCAAACTGACTAAAACACTTAAAAATCCCAACTACCGCGGCACCACCGTGAAGTTCTGGAACAGTCTGAAAGCTGTCAGTGAAAACCGCGAAACCTACGGCTCCCCTTACTGTGGGAAAGGCGAACCCAACCAAGTGATTCGCGTGGGACACACAACACCTTACTGCCTGTTTGCGAACGTAGAAGTTTTTGGCGCATAAGCCCCCGGAGATTTTATGAGTTTTACTGAAAATATGAAACAGTCCTTCAATCAAGTTGCCGACCATCTTTTGGGACAACTCAAAAACGGCGAACAAGCCAATGTGAATCTGAATGCGGAAGAGTCTCTTTTCGTGCGTTTTAATGGTAACAAGGTTCGCCAAAACACCCATGTCGAACAACGCACTTTGGGATTGCTTTTACAAAAAGATGGGAAGACAGCCCACGTCAGTTTTTCAATCACGGGACAAGCCGAGGAAGATAAAAAACGCGCTGACTTCTGGCTTTCTCAAGCACGCAAAGAGTGTGATCTTCTGCCCGAAGATCCCTATCAGGTCCCAATAAAAAATAATGGCACCAGTGACAGCACCTTCAAAGGAGCCCTTCTGCCTGACGACCAAGTGATCTCCGCCATCACAAACCCCGCGCAGGGAACGGATCTTGCGGGTCTTTACTGCGGGGGTCCGTTGATCTCTGCCAATAAGAACTCGCAAGGACAAAGTCACTGGTTTGCCACAGAGAATTTCTTTATGGACTACTCGCTTTATCATGGCGAAAAAGCGGTCAAATCCGTCTATGCCGGAACAGCGTGGAATCAAAAAGACTTCGACGCCAATCTGGCACTCAGTAAAAATCAACTCAATCTGATGGATCGCCCGAAAGTGACTCTGAAACCCGGCGCCTACCGCACCTACCTTGCCCCGGGGGCCGTGGCCGAAATGGCTTCGATGCTTTCTTGGGGGGCGTTGAGTTTCAATGCCTACAAACAAGGAGGCAGCGCTTTACAGAAATTGGCGGAAAAAGAAAAGTCTCTTTCAAAACTGCTTTCTCTTCGTGAAAACTACGGCCTGGGGTTGACTCACCGATTCAACTCCTTAGGGGAACTGGCCGACGACACCCTGGAGCTGATCTCTGCAGGAGAACTCAAGAATTTCATGACCAGCAGTCGATCCGCCAAAGAGTATGGAGTTCAAGGAAATGCTGCGGACTCTTATGAAGCGCCTCGCTCTTTGGAGATCCTCCCTGGAGGCCTCAAGGAACAAGATATTCTTAAAGAACTGGGCACGGGCCTTTATCTTTCCAATCTTCACTACTTGAACTGGTCCGATCGCTTGAACGCCCGCATTACGGGAATGACCCGCTATGCCTGCTTTTGGGTGGAAAACGGCGAGATTATCGCTCCCATCGCGGATTTACGTTTTGACGAGAGCCTTTATGACTGTTGGGGGCCGAATCTTTTGGCCGTCACTGAATTCCAAGCCGTGGATCCCATGGTTTCCACCTATGAAAGCCGCTCTTTCGGTGGAAAAAAGGTCCCCGGTATGTTAATCAAGGACTTCAAATTCACTCTGTAGGGGTATCATGGTTACTTATATCGTCCACCTGATGGTTCGACACGAAGTTTATGCTGAGTACGTTGACTGGCTCAAAAGCGAACACATTCCCGAGATGCTGACTCTGCCGGGCTTCCTTGCTGCAGAAATGTGCCTGCGTAAAGGAGGCAGCATGGAGGCCTCGAGTAAAGACGTTAAAATCATTTATAAGTTGAAAGATGAAGAGCATATGAAGCTCTATATGACTGAGTACGCGATGAAACTTCGCGAGAAGGGGCTTGAGAAGTTCCCGGGTCAATTTTCCGCTCAGCGTGAAGTTTGGTTAGAAACTATTAATTTTGAGTCAAAATAAGTCGGGGGGCTTTCATTTCAGCCCTTCGAGGTGTATGTTAGGTTCGGTAAACAAAGGAGACTCTTGTGGCGACACCCGCATTTCAAAAAATCTTGGAAAATCTGTCTGAAACAAAAGGCGTTCAAAACCTTCTTGAAAATTTCCAAAAGCTCAATGACGAGATTAAAAAGAAAGAGTCTGAACTGAAAAATCGTTTCGACAAACAAAAAGACCAAAAGATCGAATTGGCTTGGAAGAAATATCAAGAGATCGTGAAGGTTCTGGGCACTTCTGAGGCGAAACTTGAAAAAGAAGTGAACAGCACAATCGCTAAAATCAAAAAGTCTGCAGATAGCTTGGAAAAGAATATCGCCGCTTACAAAAAGAAAGCCATCGCACAAAAAACCAAACTTGAAAAAACTCTTTTCAAGAAGACGACAAAAAAAGCGACTGTAAAAAAGGCCGTTATAAAGTCAAAACCGACGGCAACCACAAAGAAAGCCGCGACAAAAAAGACCGTCGCTCGCAAAGCCCCCAAGAAGGCTACGAAAAAGGCTTAGTTCCGAAATATCGATGACCTACTTTTGAAACTCCCGAAGCCCACTATTCCGCGAATTGTGGGCTTATTATTTTTTAAAAATTATCGTTTGATTCGACGAAGACTAAAAAGATCTTCCCTTATTGTATCTTCCTCACCAACGTTCCATTGCCGTCGATTACAAAGAAGCCCATTGGGCTATAGACCACGGAAAGAGGTTGAGAAAAGCGCGCCTGAGCGACAGGAGCATCCGTTGAGGCAGATTCGAAAGAATTGCCCACGTAACTAGAAATGGTGGCGTCCGCCAAATTAACCCGTCTTAGAACATTCGCTTCATCAACAATATACAAATACTTTCCATCATGGGTCACGTGAGTTGGATGCGCCAGGCGCGCCTCCGTAGAATTACCATCAGCATAATCACTTTGCCCTGCGACCCCCAAGACCGTCGCCACCGTGACACCGGTCTTTTTAAATTCAATCTTACGAAGTAAAGAATTAGCCCGTTCCACCACATAAAGATCACTTCCGAGGTACGTGATCCCCGAGGGCTGATCGAAGGTGGCAAGACTTGCAGCTCCGTCCACAGAACCATAGGCTCCAGCGACTCCGGCCAAAGTTGTCGTTTGGTGACTGGTCAAATCGATCGCTCGGATCACGTGATTCATAGTATCTGTGATATAAAGACTTTTGCCATCCGTCGTGATGCGAGATGGATCATTAAAACGGACGACACTACCAGTACCGTCCTGATAACCACTGGTTCCAGAGTTTCCGGCAATAGTGCTCACCTCTCCGCTCTCCAGATTCAACCTTCTTACGCAATTTCCAGGAGCAGATTCGACAACATAAAGATAAGGAGCAACATAAAGAACACCCGTTGGATTTCTAAATCTCGCAGACAAAGCCGAACCATCCGCACTGCCATGTTCATCTAGGGCCCCAGCTACAATCGTCTTTACTCCGGTTGAAGAAATTTTCCAGATCACTCCAGAAACTCCACCACTGACATACTGATCTGTTCCCACGACGGCGACATCAACAAAGCGGTTTGACTGCCAAACCGTCGTTCCATTTTTATTGCCCATCATCCGCGTAGTTCCGGCGACAGTCGAAGCGGTCTCCGAAGTCAGATCCAGTTTTCGAATCAAAGAATTCCCGGTATCAGAAACATATAAAACTCCCCCCTCAAAGAGGATCTGTGATGGAGAGTTAAAGGTTGCCACTGCGAAACTTCCATTACTATTCCCTTCCGCACTTCCCGCCAAAGTAGTGACAACTCCGGAGTTGCCTAAATCCACCTTACGAATACGATGATTTGCGGAGTCCACCACGTAAAGTATAGAGGTTCCGTCAGAGGTGATCCCAAGTGGTGTATTAAAGCGTGCCGAAGCTCCCGTACCGTCATCGGACTCAGCTGATCCACTTTGACCGTCAACTCCAGCCACAGTGGTGACATTGCCTGAAATATCAATTTTCCGAATAGTGTGCGAAGTGGAATCCGTCACATAAAAGCCTTGATGAGCCCCCGTTGCAATATATGTAATTCCAGCGGGCGCCTTAAATCGCCCCGTCGAAGAGTCACCATCTGCATGACCCCACGTACTGCCCACAAATGTCGAAACCTCGGGCGCTCCGCCGACCAAGGGAGTTGCGATATCCGAGAAAGTCACTTTTCTAATTCGCGAGTTTGCAGCATCGGCAATATAGATGCTACTTCCTACGACCACAAGACCTCGAGGACCATTGAACTTGGCACCGCTTCCTGCCGCCGCCTGATTAAGAGAGCCCGCACTGCCAGCAACACCCGCAAGCAAAGTGGCCGTTCCCGCATCGTCAATGTATCGTAAAGTATGAGCGTGGGCATCGACCGCAAACCACCCCCCAGCACCTCGCGCTAGGGCATCCACTTTTCGGTATTCGGCGGTATTAAGATCGCCATCAAGCGTCCCATAAGCACCCACCTTTCCCGATAGAGAAGTCAGAAGATTGGTGGATAAGTCAATCTCCTTAATCTGAGTGAAGGATTCGTTAAATACTGCCAGCTTCGTACCGTTGATCCCAAGGCCTGTTGGGTTGCTCAACGTTGCTACGCTCCCCCAGTAGTCTTGAAGAATTGTCGAACTTGGTGCTAGCACGGTCACACCACTTCCAGTTCCAGTATCAATCCTGGTCAAGCGTGGAGACTGATCGCTTACATAGAGATCCGAACCATTGGCCATCAACCAACGAGGCGTACGGAACATCAGAGTAAGATCACTTCCATCCGCATGCCCATCGACACCTAACGAACCATAAACCGTTGTCACCACCGGATTTAACACATCTGTGATATCGATCTTCCTGATCACACTCGACAGACTGTCCGAGACATAGAGAGAGGTTCCGACCAAGGTTAATGAAAATGGTTGATTGAAGGTGCTTACAGCACCAAGACCATCTCGACTTCCATAGCTAATGTGCGAACCAGCAAGCGTGGTAACTGTATATGGAGAAGCCGCCAAAACTCTTCGGATCTTTCTGTTTCCGGTGTCAGCAACGAAAAGATTTCCGCTGCCATCTGCAACGATGTCGGTGGGACTATTAAATCTTGCTGAAGTTCCCGCCCCATCGTTAGCCCCTCTCAGCTCCGTAGAGCCAGCAATACTTGTAACAGTAGTGCCGGAAACTTTCCTAATCACAAAGTTCTCAGAGTCTACCACGTAGTAATTGGCCCCCGACTTCGCAATTCCTTTGGGCGAACTAAAATAGTTCGGATCAGAGGCAGAGCCACTGATGCCACAAGTCCCAACGAGTGTGCTTACTTCAGCCGTCAGAACATGAACCTTGCGTACGCAATGGTTATTTGTATCGACGACAATAAGATATCCCGAGTCCAGCAACATTCCGCCAATTTCATCGCTGAATCTGGCCTTATCACCAAAGTCATTATGATTCCCTGAAACATGGGGGCTCCCTGCTAAAAGAGAAATACTAGGAGCAGCCGGATTGGACATATTCATCTTATAGATTGCAGATCCTGCAGGAATATAAAGAAGCGTTCCATCCTGGACGGGTCGTCCCATGCGAGAAAGCACCCCGGAAGCACCCGCTTTAATCATCTGTGACGGATTTTCAACTCCAGAAATACGTTCGACATTTTTTAAAATCTGAAAAAATGATGACTTGGATTCCGTTGGACTTCCGGAGAGATCATATACAACAGCCTTAATCTGTGCTTTTTGAGTCCCCACGTCCGGAGCGGTAAACGTGTGCTGGCCAGCGCTGATCGATAACATTTGGACCAAGTCAAACGTTGTCCCATCTTGAGAAAAGTAAATCTCGATTGAAGACAGTTTGGTGTTGGTAGAAAGAGAGGAGAAGTCAACTTTAATGGAATCCGTATTAGCGCGGTAAATAGACTCTAAAGACTTGTCTATGGAGATTTCACGGGACGGCTCCACGGCAATACTTGACCCCGACTTTGCACAGGAGGTCACCAATCCCATCAAAGCGAGTAAAAGTAAAGTTCTAGGTACATTCCAAAACACTTCCATATTTATTTGTATTATCGGCATTTCATAAATAGACTTGAATGAAATAAGCTTAATGAGGGGGATACAAGGCCAGTCCTCCCAAACGCACCCCAACCAAGGGCTGAGAAAATGATACCCCTGAAAGATCAACTCTCCCACATTCTGCAAGAACACTTTTCAGCTCTCGACACGACTCAACCTCTTTCCCACCAACTCAACAGCTTGCAAATGGTCTCACTGGTGGTTCTTATTGAAGAGTCGTTTCAGGTTAAAATTCATCCCTTAGAAATGACTTCTGAAAACTTTTCCTCGCTGGAAACGATGAGTAATCTTCTTCGCCGTAAAGGCATCAATACGGCGGAAAAATAAATATAAGACCCATCAAGAGATGCATTCCTAAGACTCCCCACCACCCCTTCAGCGTAGAGTCCGATGGCCAGAGTCCCGGAGCTTTTAAATAAAAATAGACCAAGATCGCCTGAAGAAGATGATGACAAACTCCCGTTAGCACTCGTCCGTGCAACCAATAATCCAGAGGTCGCTGAATTAATTCCACCAAGACCAATTCTACATGAATAAGGTAGGAAACCAAAAACGTGACTATAACGGCGATGAAGAGATTTTTCTTCCATTTGAACAATGGAAAGAAAACCAGGGTCTTCAACCACTCATAGTAGTAAGTGTTCCATCTCTTCCATCTTTCAAAGGGATTGGCCGCCAGAAGTGGCACATGGAATGGGTCAAACATATCAAATCCCAAAATCCGACAACAGCCAATCACCGTTAACAGAGCAATCATTGCATTTAGATAGGTGCTAAAATACAAGATATAGCCATGAAAGAAGTGATAGCTGAATCCCTCCCAGGGAAGAACCTTAGACATCTTCTGTCCCAGCCACATCGAAACCACTTGCAAAAGCACTGCTAGATAGAGATCTCGAAGCCCCTTCAGCAGCACCGAGCTTCGATGAGGTTGGCGGCTCAATTTCAAGAACTCACTCGATGTCAACGATGGTACTGCCGAAAAAAAATTCGCCGGGAAAAAAAGCTGTGCCCAAAAAGACCAAGATTTTAACGGCACCAAAGTCAGTGTTGAGTATCGCTCCGAGATTAATAGGATCATCGGCATCATGATCCTGAGAGGAAACCACAGAAATGGGACGGCATAAATTCGACCATCGGAGTACTCCGACGAGAACTGAGACCGTAAAAGAACTCCTCCAGCAATCAAAAAGAGAAAGAAAGTAATGGCTCGGACTGGAGGAACCTTCAAAAGAATGAGAGTCGCGGCGCACAAAGGCAATCCAATTTGAAAATAAAAAAATGCCAAACTCCAACTTAAAGGGTGGGACACCTCCACTCTCCAAATGTGCCCCACATAAATGAATATCAAACATGCTAAGGCTGTTTTTGCTTTATCAAGGCTCAATGCGTGAGAGAAAAAACCGAAGATCAGAATGATAGAGACCAGATGAAACCGATCCGTGGGGCCAATCCAAATTCTCCACTGATTAAGAAAGTTGCCATAAGTCTCTGGAGGAAAAATCAGTGAAAGATAAACCAAAATTCCGCATAAGAAGAAACAAAGAATCAACGACCCCAATGTGCTGGAATTATTTCTCACCACAAAATCAACAAGCTCATTATTAAAATGAGTGATCTTATCTGTCACCCAAGAGGGAGAGCCTTTCTGGGTCGTCATTTCCCACCAACCACCATCATTTTACTTCAATCCCCAAATCTTTGTTGTTACGCTATTCTACAGAGGTTTTTGGTGAAATACGAGGCTATTCTTGGTGCGATAACAATCTCTCTCGCGTCCACTTTCTTACTGTGGTTTTGCGAAATTCCAGTCTTCTACATTGTGGGATTTGGAATATTTCTGCATTCCCTTCTTCCGCAACACCGCAAATCCATCATTGTTCTGATCTCATTGAGTTATCTCCTATTTGGAACGTCTTTTCTGCGGACCAATATCATTTGGTTCAGCTCAAGCCTTTCTGAGCACTTTCTTGTCCAGAATGTCTTTCGAATCCTTTTTATCCTAGGGGGCTCGTTTTTTACGATTTGGCTCACTCAAACAATCAAACATTGGGTTGCTCGCTTCAAATCTTTGACAGGCTTTGAGTTTTTCATTCTACTTTTCATGCGAATTCTATTGTTCATAGGCGTGAGCTTTATACCTGATAGGTCCTGGGCCTTCTTTTTTGTCGTCAATATTCTTTTGATGCACTCTTGGCAACTTTCCTTTGCCGGTTATGATTTTGTTTCTCCTGGGAAGTCTGCACAAAAGATCAAGGATCTGCTTTACCGTTTCAGTCCCCCCTGGGTTCTCGCCAGCTTCTTTTATGCAGCCACACCAAAAACGGAATCCTATTGGGAGCAAGTTCGGGCAAAAAACGATCAAGAACTCACGACCTGTCGTCAAAGCGCCCTGAAGCTGCTGCTGTGGGCATCCTTCCTTATGATCCTGACCAAGCTCATGTCTAATTTCTTTTATGAAGTGAACCGATATTCGAACTCGTTTTGGCATCTGCCACTTCACCACGATCTTCTGCCGTTATCTCAAGCTATTGAGCAAGTTCGATATCAAAAAGTAATTTTTGCGCCGGCAAAGGCCTGGCAGATTCTGACGACGGATTTCACTCTTCATCTATTGCAAATTTCAGTCTTTGGCCATGTCGTCATAAGTTTGGCACGCTTCTTTGGATTGAATGCCCCTAGGAATACTCAGAATCCTTTGGCCGCTGTTTCGATTTTGGATTTCTTCAGTCGTTACAATTATTATTACAAAGAATTTCTGCTGAATGTTTTCTACTATCCTCTCTTTTTTCGCTTTCATAAGCTTAAACTCAAAATTCGCATACTCATCTCGACAACACTTTCAATAGGGCTTGGCAACTACCTGTTTCTTTCTATCATGACTCTTAGTTCACGCCCCTCCTCCAATATTCTGGCCAATGCTCAATCGACGCTACCTCTTCTTGTCTACTGCGCAGTTCTGACGATCTTCATTACCTACTCGCAGATCCTCAGTCTTCGCAACAATCCGAAAGCACAAAAGAGCTCTATTCCCAAACGACTTTTTAAGCTGAGCTATATTCTTCTATTCTACGCACTGCTAAGAGTTTTCGATCACTATTTCCTAGGGGATATTAAAGGGAATTGGGGGTTCTTTCTTATGCTATGGGGATTTCCATCATGATTGATTTTCAACCGCTGGAACTAAAAATTTTGGAGCTGCTAAGTGAAAATGGACGCCCCGCTCACTTCGAGGCGGATCAATCTTTGTTCTTTAGTGGGCTCTTAGATTCCCTCTCGGCAATTCGACTTTTGGTTTTTATTGAAGAGACCTATCAGTTCAATCCTCCAAGTGATTTTAATATCCGCCAGATTGATTCTTTCAATAAAATCAAAGCCCTTCTAACTCCTTCAAGTTAGTGCAACTCCCTCAAGAACAGATTAACGCTAGCTCCAGGAGATAGCTTCAACTTTTCAGACAAAATCAGAACACCCTGCTTGTGGGATAAGGGCACTTGGGGGCTCTTGGAGTTCAACTGTTCTCCCAAGGAATCCACCCCTGCCGCATTCAAACTTAATGTCATAAACTGCGCCAGCGCCTTTCTATAATTTGAATCATTGAAGCCAGAAAGATCCTCAAGTGGAGCTAAATAGAAATAGTAAGCGCTCGGAACTCCCCCCATCCAACCAGTTCCCCACATCTGGATTTTTCCTTTTTTGATGGCCCCTAGAAGTTCCGCCGGCTCTAAAACTTCTACCTGAAGATCAAGATCTATATTTTTAAATGAGGCTTGAAACCAATCCGCCACCTTCTTCGATTCCGGGGCCGCAACTAATGCCATCTTAATCTTTTTCAGTTTGATTTTTCTTCTTAAGTTCTGAGCCCATTTTCTATCACAGGAAGGCGAGGGCGTTTCATCCCTCGGCTCAAGCCCCCTAGGAACCAAACGTCGCGCCGGTACAGCCATGGTGAGGTATAAGTTCTTAATCAACTCCTCACGATCTAAGCAAGACGAAATCAACTCTTTCAGCGGCAAGTAAGAATCTCGGATGCCCTTATCTGCAAAATTGAAGGCAAGATAGCTTGTTTCTAGCAAAGGGTACTCATGTCGAGTGACCTTCTGCATCTCTTTCAACGTTTGCAACGCACTCTGGCTTTCGACTTGAATCCAGTCCGATTCTCCTTGTTTAAATTTTTGAACTCTTTCATCTTCTGACTTCAAAACCTCTAACTTTAAAATCTTAGGTTTCTTTCCCCTACTCGAAAACTTCAGAAAAGGATCGCCTAACGAAGAGGTCAAAATATAGGCTCCCGTACCAACCGGCCCCTTGCTCAGGCCCAAACTTCCCTCCACCACTTCACGCGGCACAATCGCCAATGCAATAGCACTGAAGAGCTCTGCAACAGGGGCAAATTGATTCTTGAAATTAATACGAACAGTATAGTCCCCCTGGGCAGTCAGGCCTTCTACAGGTTCAGAATAATCCGCCTTTGGCTTGTTTTTTTGGCGATTTCGCCATTCATCTAGGCCCACAATCATATTTTCAAGATACCTAAAGCCAGGAGATGCATTTTGTGGAGCCGCGATTCGTTTGATAGAGGCAATGACGTCCGATGCGGTCATCTCACGACTTAAACCCGCCTCACCAACTGCAGATTTGAAGTGAACGCCCTTTTTTAGTGATATCTGATAGACTTTCCCGTCCTCTGTGACGGGGGGAGCCTCTGCCAAGGTCGGAACCACTTTCCAAGTCCCGTCATATACCGGAGTATAGAGAGTATCATAAACCAGTCTTAAGATTTGCTCTCCTTCGAGATCGACGATGTAAATAGGGTCAAAGCTATTGGGTTTGGCCTCAATGAATCCCCGGTAATCTATATGATCTTTTTTGGTACAACCACCGACAATCAAAAGCGCGACCAGTAATAACTTTCTCATGGAACCCCTTTTGGACCTTCATTTTGAAGAGGAGGCTTGATGTCATAAAAGCGTCTATGCTAACTTAATAGACATCACTGCTTGTTTATCAACGAATTATAAATGACCGGGGGTTTCTTTGAAACCACAAAAATGGATCTTTATTTCTTTTCTCATCTCGAGCCTCTGGGGAAACCTCGCGGTCTTTGCACAATATCCAGCCGTTGATGGACCTCCAACTCCGGACACTCTGAAGACCTCCCTCCGTTCCATCGGCGGCTTGAGCATCTATGCGTACGTCTCGTTACCTAGCTTCATGGGACGCATCCAAAATGCACCGGCCAGTTATATCAGCGAAAAAAATCCGCTCTCAACTCATACCACCCTTCTTGGCTATCAGTGCCTTGAAGAGCAAATGAAGGCCGTTGCGGACAACTTTGGTTCATCAGGGCTGAAGGAGCAATTCAAAAAACAGGCGGTTTCCACCGTCAACTTCATGCTCGTTGTGGTGCGAGGAAGCGTCATTGATGCCAAACTTTGCACTCCCCATATTGCAGTCTTTGAAAAAACAGCTAACATCATCACTTGTTTTAATGGTCAACTAGCCCCAACTCCGAACCTAAAAAACAACTGCAAGCTTCTATCCAAGTCCGGTATGGCTACATATGCAAAAGCCCTCCAGGATCTTGAGAATCAAAGAGGACCACTTAAGTCTTCTATCCTGAAAACCGCGAATGATTTGCTCGAGAAGATGAAAACCAACTAAAGGGATCATTATGAGAATATTCCGCCCGGTACGTTCTTTATGGAAAACAGGTCTCCCTCTTCTGGGGATGTTTCTCTTCGCGCAAAGTGGAATGGCTCACCCATATAACATTGGTGCCTTTTGGAAGTTGGGTGATGCGCAACCTCCTAGCTGCACGATCTCAACCTCAATTTCCGGCTGGAGAAATAACGCCTCTGAGACTATCAACTTCACCTGCACGGACAATAGGCTTATCTATCAAATTCTTTGCAGCGTGAATGGAGGCGCATGGGGCACCTGCACAACGTCAACAAGTCACACGATCTCCGGCCTTACAAGCAATACAACAACAACGTTCCAGGTTAAGTCCATCGATACCTTCAACAATGAAAGCGTTGTCACCGCCGCAGAAACACGCACATGGAGCACGGATCTTCTTGCTCCGACGATTGCGACACTGACTCCCTCAGCCACAAATACCAGTGCTCCCAGCTTCACGTTTACCGGTGCCGACACGGGAGGAAGCGGCGTGGCCTCTTATCAGTGCTCTCTGGATACCGGAACGGCAAGCTTCACTGCCTGCACAAGCCCGCGCGCCGGGGCAGGTCTTGTTGCCGGAACAACTTACTACTTCCGCGTTCGCTCCATTGACGTCGCCGGTAATGTTGGCAGCTTTTCGTTTGTCACCTGGACAAATGGCGGCTGGACAGCTTTCGGAAGCTGCTCGGTCAGTTGTGGCGGAGGACTCCAATACCGCACTTGCACCAATCCTTCACCAAGCGTCAGCCCCCCCGGAATGCCCTGTGCCGGTTCCAACAGTCAAAGCTGTAACACCTTCCCCTGCTGTACCGCCGCCCATTACACCACCAATATGTGTGCAGGATACCAATACTATCATCGCTACTCCTACGGAACTTGCGCCATGGACGGGGGACAATGTCCAGGCTCCACAAGTTACGGAGCCTCAAATCCTTACATTGGGGGCACGTCAACCATGTCCTGTAGAAGCGGTAGCGCCCATGCTGTCTCCGTCTACCAAGACGGTTGCTCAAAAGGTTGCGCTTGCATTGTTTTATGCCAATGCAACTAGGACCTGACGACACCCGCTTATTTAACGATCAAATCTTCACCCTGGGAAGCCTTCGGTTCCTCAGGGGCAGTTTCGTCGCGAATTACCTCAGTTCCACGAAAGAGCATGGTCACTTACCATTTATTACCGTCTTCGAACAAAAAACGATAATAAAGAAGACCTATCAAGAGTTTCACAAGGACGTCCTTTGCGCCGCCTCGCACATTCGCTCTCATCTCAAAGATGAAAAAACGGTCGTCCTTATTGGCGGAAACTCCTACCTGCTCAGTGTCTACATCGTTGCAACACTTCTTCTAGGAAAAACCTTGTGCCCCCTTAATCCCGCTGAGGGCTGGACAAGACTGACCAAGAAGATTCTGCAGCTGAACGAAAATACTCTGGTCTTCCATGCCCCCTCCAATACACCGCCCGAGGGACTGAAAGCTCTCCGCATGACTCTAGAGCAGAAAGTCCCTTCCTTTGATATTTCATCGCTGAACCTTGAACTGCGTGAGGACTCAAGCCCGCTGATTCTGATTTTTACCAGCGGAACCACGGGGTATTCAAAAGTTGTCATGCAAACTGAAAAGAACATTCTAAGTAATGTCGACGCACTGATAGAGCACCATGAACTTTTCAAAAAGAAAACCATCCTCACTCCCTTGCCTCTTTTCCACGTCAACGCTTTGGAGTTTTCATTCTTCTGTACTTTATTTTCCGGTGGTCAACTGATCCTTTTAGAAAATGCAGAACCTTTTTTACTCAAGGAAGCACTTCTTCACCAGAAGGTTCACATTTTAAGTATTCTGCCTCCGATCATCAAAATTCTTCATTTCATGAAAAATCAATTTCAAGAACCCCTTCGTCAGGTCGACTATGTCGTGTCGGCGGCGGCTCCCCTTTCTGTAGAGCTGGCGAAGGCCTTCTTTGCTGATTTTTCAGTACGAATTATTCAAGGTTACGGACTATCCGAAGCAGTCAACTTTTCCGCCGTTATGCCTATTCAGGTTTCCGATGTCGACTATGAAGAAATGATGTTTCATCATGGATTCCCCTCCATCGGAAAATCCCTTCGCGGCAACCATATTGATATTCTTAAAGAGGACGGTTCTTTAGCGGGAGCTCAGATCCCCGGCGAAATTTGCATTCGCGGGCACAACGTAATGAATAGCTACAAAGACATCGCTCCGGAAGTATTGTTTAAGGACGGATACCTCCACACCGGAGATCTGGGATTTTACCTGGAAAAAGAGGGTGAAAGATTCTTTTTTATATCTGGACGACTCAAGGACGTCATCAAACGCTTCGGAGAATCTGTTTCTTTGCGTGAAGTCGACGACCTGGTGAACACATTCGCATTCCCTGATTTTGATGCCATTGCCGTTCCTTTTGAAAATGACTATGCGGGAGAAGAGATCGGACTCGTCGTCAAAGGCAATCCTCAACTTCAGACTCAGCCAGAGACTTTTCGCGAGCACCTCCAACAAATGCCCGTCTTCCTGCGCCCTAAAATCATCATCTTTACAGACGAAAGTATACGAACTCCCAGCGGAAAACCCTGCCGATGGCAGTTCAACCATCTCTTCAAATCATTTAAGGCAAAAGCCATTGGCGTCTCCCCGTCATTTCATATATAAAAAAGGAGATGACGGTGATTCCGAAGCTAGAGACAAACCAACGCCTTATCGAGTTCAGCCAGACCGTCGTCGGACAAGCGGGGCTCTTGGGACTCTTTGCCGTCGGACTATTTCTTATGAAGGTGCCCAGTTGGATCTTCATCACAATAGTGCTCTTGGCACTTCAATTCGGCGCAAATTATAAGAAGTGGATCTTGCTTCTTGCCTCTTTCAGTGCCGCCATCTTCTATATGCGACTTGATTTTGAACTTATCAGTTCATTTGCAAGCAAAGTTCACGCTTCTTTACCCATCGGATTCACTCCATATCGTATTGTCATCCTCATCTTAGTTATTTTCACTGGTCTTTTGATCCTAAAGCCCAAGGATCGACGCTGGCCCTTTCGTAGCAAGCATCCCGTTTTAGCACTCGCCATCTTCTTTAACCTGTCGGTCCTCGCAGCCATCTCACTTCCCCTCGAGGCACACTCCGCCACCTTTTATTGGTCTTTCCTTTTGGTTTTCGGGAATTACTTTTGGTTTTTTGCCTACGCCCTGAAGGATCAACTTCATCACCGGCGGGAATTTGATTTTTTTGATTTCAGTTTTGCCCGGGCGTACTGGTCTGGTTCTTATCGGATTCCACTTCATACGGGGCCTCAGGCATTGGCAACGAATGAAGCCCATGACACTCAGACCTACACCATCCTGAAGATCAAAGCCCTGAAGCTTCTATACTGGTCATTTATTTTAAAGCATGTCGCAGATCTTTTTCATTATTTCCTATTTGGAAAGTTTGAATGGTTGCCTTGGGACATCACACTTCCCACCCTGGCGGTCAACAAAGACCAACTCAGTCTTTCACATATCAATCAGCTTGATTGGAAGGTTTGGCAATATTGGGCTTTTATGCTTTGCACCTATGTACTCTATCAGATGAAAATTACCTACATCGGAAATACCCTGATTTCCGTTGCACGAATGTCGGGCTTCTACCTTTATCGCGTGTCCCATAGGCCTTTGAAAGCTCGTTCCTTGGCTGACTTCTTTCGTCGCATTCACTACTACTACTATGAAGTCATAAAAACATTTTTCTTCTATCCCACCCTTTCCCGATTTTTTAAAAAACAGCGCCGGTTGCGACTTTTTTTCGCAACGTTCATCGCCATTTTTGTTGGCGGCGGAATTCAAGTTCACTTTTTTTCTCATCCCGAAGTCTATGTGGGATACAGCCTTTATGAGGCCCTCCTGCGATGGCTGCCCGCCGGGATCTATCATATTTTATTTGGCTTATTTCTAGGCTTTTCAATGGTCCACGAAATTGATCTCCAAAATAAGAACACACCACTCCTTTTGGAAAAACTGCGCCTCGTCGTCATTGCTGTGATTTATATCTGGCTGCTGAGCTGGATCATTACCTGGGGACCGGAATGGCCTAAGGCCTCCATCTCCGAACACCTCACTTATTCAGGTCGCCTTCTTGGGTTGAATCTATGAAAGGTTAGATGAATAAAGGCACACGGCACCCACTCTTATTTCAACCCCTTCAGGTAGGTTCGCACACCCTGCGAAATCGCTTCGTTATGGGGTCCATGCATACAGGTCTCGAAGATCTAAATGATTGTTTTGAGCGTCTCACAGAGTTTTACCGCCTCCGCGCCGAAGAAGGCGCCTCCTTGATTGTCACAGGGGGTATTTCTCCCAATATAACGGGAACGTATACGGGAGCCGCAACGCTCAATGATGAATCTCAAATAGCCTCCCACCGAAAGCTCACGACTTCGATCCGAAAACACGGCAGCCTTATCTGCATGCAAATTCTTCATTTAGGAAGATACGCAAACCACAATCAAGCCGTTGCTCCCTCGGCCTTACGCTCGCCCATTTCCCCGGTGCGCCCCCATGCTATGACTGAGTCCGAAATATTAGAAACCATATCGGATTACGTTCACTGTTCTGAACTTGCACGACGCGCCGGATATCATGGTGTTGAGATAAATGGTGCCGAAGGATTTCTTATAAGTCTGTTTTTTAGCCCCGCAACCAATCTCCGCGTCGACAAGTGGGGCGGTTCCTTAGCAAACCGACTGCGCTTCGCAAAGCAGATCGTGGAGGGCATTCGAAGACAGAACGGCCCGGATTTCCTGATCATCTTTCGACTTTCTATTGTGGACTTTATCGAAAGTGGAATGCGTTGGGAGGAAGTCGTTGGGATCGCTCAAGATCTGGAGAAGAATGGAGTTGATATATTTAGTACGGCTATTGGCTGGAATGAATCAAAAATTCCTACGGTATCGTCGCTAGTTCCTCCGGCCGTCTTCGCTGGTATTGTGGGAGCATTTAAAAAGCAGGTCTCCATCCCAGTCATTGCGAACCATCGTATCCATCATCCCAACGAGGCCGAACACATTCTTCAAGCTGGACAAGCGGATCTTATTTCAATGTCACGCCCCTTCCTGGCAGATCCCTATTTCGTCAAGAAGACACAAGAAGGACGCTCTGACGAAATCAACCTCTGCATTGCCTGCAACCAATCTTGTCTTGATAGGGCCTTTGCTTACTCGACTTCTCAAGATAATATTGTTTCGTGCCTGGTAAATCCGTTCGCTTGCCATGAAACACTATGGACTTGGGAGACCCATCCGCAACACGGCAAAATTGCCGTCGTCGGGGCCGGCCCTGCAGGATTGGTCGCCGCTCGAATTCTGGCCCAACGAGGGTTTTACGTCACTCTTTTTGAGGCTTCGCCAAATGTAGGCGGCCACTTTCGATTGGCGCAAAAGATTCCGTCAAAGTTCGACTATCAAAAAACCATTGCATACTTTGAAGCCGAACTTCATCGGTGCGGAGTTAAAGTCATCACAAGCAAATGTCCCAGTGCCGAAGACCTGCTGATCTATGATCATGTTTTTGTCGCAACGGGGGTTCATCCTGCAAAATCTCCTTTTGTCCAATCTCCCGATGCCCGCGTGATGTCATACGCGGATCTACTTCTAAATGAGCCACTGCTGGGAAATAATATTGTTGTCATCGGCGGCGGAGGCATTGGAATGGATGTCGCTGAGTACTTAACCTGCAATCAGCATCTAGACCAAAAAACAAGGTTTTTCAAAACCTGGGGCATTGATGAAAGCTTGAAAGCTCCGGGAGCTTTAATACCACCACAGCCTCCCTCCTCTCCTCGCAAAGTGTGGATTCTAGAAAAAGAAAAAGGACTGATTGGTCGGGGCCTCGGACGCACCACCGTGGCCCATCGCCGAGACCTCCTTCAGCGAAATGGCGTCGTCGTATTAACGGGCGTTCAAGACCTCATGCTGACGGATCGAGGTGTCAGCTTTTATGTCGAGGGGCAACTCAAAGAGTTAACCGCCGATCAGGTGATTCTTTGCAATGGCGTCGAAAGAGATTCCGAGACCCCAAGACTGCTTCTTCAAGATCAGATTCCGTTCTCGTTGATCGGCTCAGTCTCTGGGACAGAAATAAGAAATGCCGCAGATTCAATCCGACATGCAATGGAAGTGGCAATTCAGTTTAAATTAGATAGAAAAAAGGTAAAGTAATTCTATGGAAACACGCAGAGTCGTCATAACAGGAATCGGATCAATTTCGGCAATTGGTCTGAATACAAAAGAATTTTGGCACTCCGTCTGCAACGGACAAGGTGGAATAGCCCCCATGACAACTCTACCTCATGATCAAATAAAATGCCGCTACGGAGCTGAGATCAAAGGCTATGATCCACAACAACACTTTACAGCTTCGCAACTGACAGTTTACTGGCGCAACTCCCAACTTCCTATCATCGCGGCTCGTGAGGCCATTGCCGATTCGGGCATCGACTTTAAAACCAAAGATCCCTTTGAATCCGGCATCCTCATGGGGTCAACGAGCACGCAAGGCGTGGAAGAAGAAGATTTTTTTAAACGCTATTATGAGACCGGCAGCAAGCGAGTTCATCCTCTCACATTAGTTCACCACATGCGCGGAGGCCTTATCCATGAGATCGCTTCCGAGTATAATATCCACGGCCCCGGATTTATCATGGATAGCGCCTGCTCCAGTGCACTTTTGGCAATCGGAGAAGCCTTTCAGATGATTCGTTATGGTCGACTCAATTATGCCATTGCCGGCGGAGGAGAATGCCCCTTCGGAATCACCCACTGGAAAGCCTGGGAACAGATTGGCGCACTTTCTCCTGACATGTGTCGTCCCTTTAGCAAAGAACGAAACGGAACGATCTTAGGCGAAGGCGCAGGGGTTTTTGTCTTAGAGTCCCTGGACTCCGCCAAAAAAAGATCTGCAAAAATTTATGCGGAGGTTCTCGGTTTTGCCAGTAGCCGTGATGCGGAAGATCTCACCAGGCCTTCGTTGGAGCGAATTACTCAAACCATTGAACTCTGCCTGAAAGATGCCAAGCTGAGTAAGGCCGAATATGACTACATCAGCGCCCACGGCTCCGGAACTCTCTTAAATGACGTGGTGGAGACCAAGGCGATTAAAAGAGTGTTTGGGTCTCATGCTGAAAATCTTGCCATTTCGTCCACCAAAGCAATGCATGGACATTTAGAGTTCGCGACCGGAGCCCTAGAGCTTGTAGGAGCCGTCTTGGCCATAAAAGAAGGGGTTCTGCCTCCTACTCTCAACTATCTCTCTGCGGATCCTGATTGCGATCTTGATTATGTTCCCAATCACGCGCGCGAAAAGAAAATCAAAGCCGTATTGAAAAATTCATTTGGCTTTGGCGGGGCTAATGCTGTTTTATCTTTGAAGAACTACTCTTAAGACGTCCGATATCTCTAGCCAGTCTTTAATTCCCGAATTCTTTTTTCGGTCAGTTGAATGAGTTCCCCGAAATTATTTAATGCTTCAATCTCCGCCAAACTAAAGCGAATCTGAAATTCTTTTTCAATCGAAGTAATCAAAACAACATGCATCAACGAGTCCCATCCCGGAACATCCATGGCGGTCATTTCATTTCGAAGAACTAATTTCGGATCCGCAAACAGACTGCGAAATATCCGCTCAATCTTCAAACGAATTTCTGGGGAAGCCACTCAAACACCTCCCGTATTGGCTTCTACGTAGGCTCGGACAAAATCATCCTGATTTCCATTTTTCACAATAAATCGGACCTGACAAGCCAACTCCTCACCAACGTAAATAGAACCCGAAAACTCAAAGGCTTGGAGAACCTCAGATTCTTTCTGGATCTTCAAAAGGCAGACGTCTGTTGGTTTTATCATTCTATAGAAATTTGCCGATCGAATCGAAAGCAGAACAGGAAAAATCTTGGCATCTTTACTGCGAAGGCAATGCGTCGCCAATTGCGCTAAAAGCTCAACCTGGATAACTCCCGGCAAAACGGGATAGTTTTCAAAGTGATCCCTAAAGAAAAACTCCGTTCCCGTGAAGCGATACTCGCTCTGAGCCAAAACTCCGGGTTCACAGAATAGAATCTTTCCTTCAAATTTAAACGACATCAGATTCCTTTGTCCCTTCATTCATTCAAAGCCGACTGAACTTTTTGAGCAAGCAAAATGTTAAACCTCTGCCGAGCCTCTTCCCTCAGATGCAAGATGTCGATGAAATCATCCTTTCCAAAACCGGAATCCCCCGAGAAATCCCAAATGGGGGCCGGGGCCTGCGCCCTGATTTCATCAAAGGCCGCCTCATAACGAGCACGCGCCGCCATGGTTCTTCCTCCCGATAACGGAAACTCCGGCGGAACTATATAGATCATTTTTTTAGAAATTCGCTGAAGAATTTTCGCAATCTCGATATTTTCTTGAATCATTTTTTGACTGAATCTCAACTCCGAAAAGTCGTACATTTCATTGTGCCAATCCAGACTGCTAGAGTAGAAATCAAACCCGCCCCGACGCCCCCACTCAATCAAGCGCTGAAACTCCTTTTTTCCATCCGGGAAGTTGAAATAGAATTCACCTCTCTTTTCCTTATCCCAGGCCGGAAATGTATTGAGCGTGTGATTAATCCAAAGTCGTCGGTAGTAATTTAAAGAAATACGCCGTTCAACTGGATAGATCTTTCTTTTGAAGATCGCAGAAGAAAACGAAGTCGAATACCCCGTCAACGCCACCTTGGACAAGAGAGCCTCAGTCAGAACTTCCGGGTGCGGCCACAATTCTTTCATCAGGGTCCCGGCATCGATAAGATCGGAGATTGTATCCAGACGGAGCTTTTCACTTTGGCTTTCATACTTCAAGGTTGCAAAGTACGGCGTAAAGCGAAACAGCACCAGATCCAACTTCTTTCCATTTCTTTGCATCTCTGTCTCTAAACGCTTCGCCAACAGATGCAAAACGTCAGGTCCCAAAAATCGAAAACCAAAATTGTAGGCTTTCACGGTCGTCCCCTGTCGTTGCAGTTCCGATTCAAGGAGCGTTGGTGCAAAGTCCACCTCCAGATCCGAGTTTCCAAAGGCAAGAACAGCCGGTGTCGGATCGCGAGCAATGTCAGGAATAGCTTGAACCGCCGAATCCAATCGGACTTTGACCCAAGGTTCCTGTCCCTCCAAAACAATCTTCGATACAAGGACCTTGCTCAAAAGAAAAAAGCCCAATAAGGCGAAGGCCCAAAGAATATATTTTTTAGAACTGTAGGTAGACAAAAGCAGCCCCCGGTTCCGTAAAGAGAACATAGAAAATAAAAAAGAAAATCATCTCGCAAAAAAGAAGGCCCTTCAGCCAGAAGGATTTCTTCTTGATGTTCTGGAGTTTCAAAAACTGCGCATCAAGAAGATGAGGCACAAGAATTCCCAATCCCAAGGGAACGCACAAAAGAAGCTGATCTTTTGTCACTTCCAGAGACAGAATCTGCCACATCTTCACAAAGGACTGCTGCCACTCGCTAACAGAGTTATGAGCTAAAAAAGAAAAACCGATTAATACCAAATACTGAGTAATCAGAATTCGGCCCCATTTAAAAGAAATCTTCAACGAGGGATAATGACTCTTTAGGAAGGTCTCCAAGACCAAAAGGATTCCATGATAGACACCCCAAACCACAAAGATAGGGGTCAAACCGTGCCAAGCTCCCATTGCAACCATTGTCACCAGGATCGCAACGTACACCCTGGAATGGAAGATTCGCTCCCCAATTAGGGGAATCCAGCGCAAGAATGACAAAGCATTGGAAAACGACAAGGGACGATAAACATAATCATGCATCCAGCGCCCCAGACTAGAGTGCCAGTCCCTCCAAAATTCACTCAAAGAAGATGCAAAGAACGGTAAGGAAAAGTTATTCGGAATCTCAAACCCCAACAATCGACCCGTGCCCATGGCAATATCCGAATATCCGGAGAAATCGGCATAAAAACGAAGGGCCACGCAAAGGGATCTCAACCACAGATCGGTTCCATCAGCGGTGGTCGCAAATATCTGAGCGTCTATACAGATAGAATAAACAAGATCGGCCAAGGTTTTCTTAAATAGTCCCAGGGAGATCTGATACAAAGAAAGCCCGAAACTCTCAATGGATAGAACTGTCGGCCACTTTGCCTCTTGTCCAAGCCATTCCTTGACTCGAAACAGTGGACCCGAGCGGAAGGTTGGGAAAAATACGAAAGCCGACATTGTCTTTATAAAAGGAGCTCCCTCTTCCGGCTTGCGATAACTATCGACAAGAAAGGAAATCAAAACAAAAATAAAGAACGAGCGCCCTCCAGGCTGACTTGCCTGATAAAAATCCACGACAAAACCCGACTTACTTATGATCAAAACACTTAAGTTCAGAGCAATCCCCAAAAAGAGGGCCGACTTCCGAACGACGGGGGCAACGCTCTTCTGCAATAAAAATCTTACCAGCCCAAAGTTTATAAGACTCAAAGCCACTACGATGAGCACATCGTTCGAACTTCCCAAAAGAAAATAAACAATAGAGGCCGCGAGCAGAATCCACAATCGTCGATTACCCTGGAACGACCAATACAAAGGAAATAGCACGACAATAAAAATGAGATATAAAGAAGAGTGAAAGCTCATAATGCCTCGTCCTTATATCCCGCATGACGAGATCTCTTAGCCATCGCAACAATGTGCTTCACCACAACTTCCACCTCAAGACCCTCTTCCTGCATTCCAATGCGTTCGCGGTTATTCAACGGTGGAAGCTTCAAACTTATATATTCTCGCTCCGGATACGTGTGCGAGTCCCTCTTTAAAAACTCGTCCACAGAACTCTTGGCTTGGGAATAGTGCAGAAAGTGTGGTTGAGGCTTCTGACAGTAAATGGATGAAAGATGAAGAATGCGAGCATCGTCCTTTATCCGGGAAGACATAGAACGCATAGGGATTTCGACCAGTTCATGGGCGATTTGAGCATAGGCCGCCACCTGCGAATGATCCTGCTCTAAAAAAGAAGACGATATGATCTGAGGAAAGGCGTTAAGTATCACCTGACTGATTTTACCTTTCTGGAGGGTCTTTGCCCAGGTCTCGGTCTTTGTTCCGTCACCAATAAGAATCTCATAAGTCGCCCCTATCTTCTGTAAGTCATCGAGAAGCATTTGGGATTCTTCGTCCATGCGGTGAATATTCAATATAAGTTTGGCCCCATGCAGAGCTAACCCTCGAGCAAGAGCCGCTCCCAGCCCTCGCCCTGCGCCGGTAATAAGAATATCCTCATTCTGCAAATCTCTTGAAGAACCCAACTCTCCCCGAAGCTTCTCAAAGTCAAATTTTGATGGGGGCCTTCTTTCAAAAGCGCTGATAGTGAACTTGAGAACACCGGGACCGTCTCCCACCAAGTCAACTTTGTGAAAACGCGCGTCCACTTTAGCTGCAAGTGTATTCGGATTGAAATCATCCGGGCATCCGCTTGCATCTTTATCAAACTCTATTTCTATTTGTGAAAGCAAAGCCTGTCGCCCTGGATTTACCATTCCCACATAGCGGCTAATCCAGAGCAAGACTTGCAGTTGTGGTGATTTAAGAAGATTGATGGACAACCCTAACAAACCCAATCTTGGTTCTTGGACTTCATCCGTTTCAACAACATCCGCTCGGAACTGCATGCGTAGAACAGGAACTGGACCCGACTTTAGTGTCAGGGCGACAAGTCCTTCTTGTTCTTCTGTGGTCACTTCGTAGGTGCAGCCCAAGAACACTGGGCGCAAAAAATCCACCTTCAAGTAAGACAAAAGAAGGGATTTACCTCGTGCCCATTCATTTAAGCAAAACAAAGATGTGGCTATCCCAAAAAATATCGGCCGCCCAAAGGAAGTTCGTCGAGCGTACTGAGCATCACAATGAAGTGGATTTCTATCTCCAGAAAGTTGAGAAAAGACTTCGACTTGTTGTTTAGAAAAGCGCATAGCTCTATTCTGTAACTTTGAATATTGATTGGCAAATGCTCTCCCTTAAGATACCCTGTACAAGCTAAAAGACCTGCCTATTTCATCACCCGTTCACCCAGGGAGCGTTGCGAGAGTCATGACAAGAACATAAATAGAACAATCCGTCTTGAATGCCTTCAAAAAAGAGTTTCCCAACATTCCCGAGATTCAACTTGAAGATAACTTCAAAGATTTAAACTTTGATTCTCTTTTGCGCGTTCGCCTTCTTTTTATGTTGGAAGAAACATTCAACGCGGACTTCTCCGCACTGAATCTTCACGAATGCAACTCCCTTGCTGAAGTCATAGATCGTGTATTAACTCAAATCGGTAAAGCAGAGGGCTAATGCTGTCCGGACAGGACCTGATTGAGCATATTCAGGAACTTATCAAAAACTCCCAATCTGGCGAGGCCCTGATGGCTTTACGCCGAGGGGTTGAAATTAATCACACTCTGATCGAGAACCCCTCCGTCTATTTCTCTCTTGCCAAGCTCTACTCTCAGATCAACATTAAGTCCAAAAACAAGTTAAAGATCGTATTAGGCGGTGAGCAGTCACTGGATCACGTGGGGCAACTCCTTAAGTTCTTCTTGGGTCTTTGGGAGTTTGATGTCGAAATCTACATTAGTGCCTTCGGCACATTCGACAACGAAATTCACAACCCTCAAAGTGAGCTCTATCGCTTTCAACCTGACATTATTTGGATTTTCTCGGGATTCCGTGACACTTGGTTCACAACTGCCGAGGAGGCGTTGTCCTACACGCGGCAAAGATGGGACGTGATTCACAAATATAGTCACGCTCACATCATCCAGAATAATATAGATCTTCCCGCAGAAAGACCACGAGGGCATATCGAGGTAATCTCAAAGGACCTCCCTTCTGTCGAAATGGGACACTTCAACAATCAGCTTGCCTCACTTAAAATGCCAGGGATCTCAATCTTTGATCTGGATTGGGTTTCATCCCTTATCGGAAAATATGCCTGGAGCGACGATCGCCTCTGGTTTCACTCTAAACATGGCATATCTCCGTCGGCTCTTCCTTTGCTGACTTATCATGGGGCTCGTTTCATTGAAGCCCTGCAGGGACGAGCCAAAAGGGTTCTGATTTTAGACCTTGATAATACACTCTGGGGCGGAGTACTTGGAGATGATGGCGTTGACGGAATTCAGATTGGTCTTGGTGAGCCACAAGGCGAAGCCTACTATCACTTTCAAAAGTATCTTGCCGCCCTCAAAGAAAGTGGGATTCTACTTGTCATTTGCAGCAAAAACGAAGAAGTCTTCGTTCGAGAGGCCTTCCGCCAACACGCCGACATGCCGCTGAAGTGGAAAGACTTCGCCGCCGTCGTGGCAAATTGGGAAAACAAACCCAGGAACATTCAGACTCTGGCCGAAACACTGGGACTTGATCCATCTTGTTTTGTCTTTATTGACGACCAACCTGCGGAGCGAGCCTTTGTACGACAAGAGTTTCCAACTCTTGCCGTGCCGGAACTTCCTGAAGATCCATCGCAATACCAAAGAGTGCTCGACTCCTACAGATACTTTGAGACCGCAACCCTCACAGAGGAAGATCACCATCGCACTGAAATGTATCAACAGCTCAGCAAGGTCAACAGCCAACTTCGAACGCATCCGAACTTGGACGAGTTTTTAAAAAGCCTTGCCATGAGATCGCACCATAGCGAATTTGATCGGGCCCACTTGCAAAGAATCACTCAGCTTATAAACAAGAGCAATCAGTTTAATCTAACCGGCTTGCGTATGAAGGAAGCTGAAGTTGTTGCCATGATGGGAAATCCCCAAATCTATACACAGTATTTTAATCTACAGGACAAGTTTACGGATCATGGGCTAGTTGCTCTTGTAATGTTAGAAAAGCGAGATCAGGAACTCTTCATACTCAACTGGCTGATGAGCTGTCGGATCCTGGGAAGAGGACTGGAGAAGTTCGTTCAAAACTGGATTTACAAGACAGCAAAACAAATCGGAGTTGCACAAATTCGGGGGCGATACGTTCCGTCGGGTCGCAACAAACTGGTTGAAAAGCACTACCCCAACTTGGGCTACTCAGCCATACCAGCTCAATTTCCCGAGGACAACGAGTGGTACCTCGATCTGAATTCGACTGTGCAAACTCAAACCGTCTATATTCAGGATCAACCATGACTTCAACGCCAGATGTCTCCCAGCAAGTTCGCCGTATCCTGGCCGATGAATTGGGGATCAATATATCTTATGTCACAGACAGCGGTGGTTTGCGCTCCATAAAAGGGTGGACCTCTTTGACTCATGTTCGCATTATCACGGGTCTTGAAAAATATTTTCAGATCACCTTTTCAAATTCCGAACTGGTGGAAATGACAACGGTTCAAAAAATCACTCACGCTGTCGAAAAAAAACTGGGGCAAAAATGAAAAAAATGGAAATTTCCCTGCCGAAGTGGTTTTCAGATGCAGACATTGAAACAGCAGTTTCAGCCTTGGAATGTTATGGCGGGAAAGTTCATTTTTCTCGCTTAGAGAATTCTCTGGTCGTAGAATTTCCTAGCGATGATCAGCTACAAAGGGAAGAACCGAGCTTGCGTAAGGTAATCAACGATCTCATAAACTCCAATCACTGCCGTCTTGCGGAAGTTCTTTATGATCAAAGCACGATAGACGTCCCAGGAAGCCAAGACACCGCGCGAATGCTAAAAGAACGCGGCGACATTATTGAACATGATTTCGGAATTTACTCATATCAGGGCGAGTTTCACATGCTCAAGTCCTTGCTGGACAAGAAGGTACATGAATTCGGTTTGTCCCTTGGTGCCATCGAAATCGACTATCCCAATTTTATTTCTTTGGCCAAGCTTCGCAGGACCTCATTCTTGGAACACTATCCACAGCTACTGAATTTTGTTTTTACACCCAAGCAAAATCACGAATATCTTTCTGGGATTACTGCTGCGCTAAAACCAGAGAATCAAGCCCATCTCCACAAGTTCCTGGAGGGACCAGAACATATATGTCGCTCCTCAAGCTGTCTGCATACTTATATGAATCATGCCGATAAGGTCCTCGAAAAAAACTTAGTCTACTCCACAGTAGGAAAGTGTTCTCGCCAGGAAAACCCCTCCGATAAGAATTTTGAAAGACTTCGCGAGTTCTCTATGCGGGAAATCATCTTCCTCGGAGAATCTGAATTCGTCGAATCACAACTGACTCGCTGTAGTGACTTCGTCAAAAATCTGATGGTCGCCGGGCCCTTAAAGGGAGTCTTCCAGACTTCAAATGACCTCTTCTTTCCCGATCAGTTGGCAGCACTCCAATTCTATCAAAAATCCCAACGCGCTAAACTTGAACTTCGCCTGCAAATTCCTGAGGAAAGTAAAACCATCTCTGTTGCCTCTCTCAATCGCCACACCAACTATTTCAGCAACAGCTATTCAATCGCTCTTCCCAACGGGGAACTGGCAAAGTCAGGTTGTTTTGCATTCGGTCTTGAACGCCTAACCTATGCTTTGTATTGTCAATTCGGACTGAGACTGGAGCAATGGCCTCAGAGCCTCAAATCCTTCTTGAACATAGGATACTAGCTATATGATTTTGACCTATCCATTTTTTTGGGCCTTTATCTGGATTGTGGTCTTTACCTATGGTCTGCTTCAAAAAGCTCTCCACAGAACCCTTATTCTCCTGGTTTGTACGCTGTTTATCTATTTCTCTGAATTTCTTTGGGTGGATTTTTTAGTTCTTTTTTTAACGACTCTATTCTCATTTTTTTCCTTGAAACACTTACGCAACAGAGGCCCTGGGAAATGGTTGATCCCGATTCTTATTGCCCTCCCTTTCTTATTTTTCAAACTGCAGGGCCTTATAACCCATCAAGACATCGCAATCCCTTTGGGCCTTTCTTACGTCACGTTCACCCTTTTGGCTTATGCCATCGATACCATCAAGAATCGCAGCCATCCTAGTACCAACCTGGGAACCTTTCTTTCTTCGGCTCTCTTTTTTTCAGCTCTCCCCTCAGGACCAATTCATTCTCTGCCACAGACCGAAAGGCAAATCGCAGAAGCCAAGCCTTGGAATCAGCGCAATCTTCTGCTGGGTGTGATTCTTATTGCCAACGGTCTGTTTAAAAAGAACATCGGCGATTTAATATCTCTGGTGGCTCTTCAATCGAAAGCTGATATTCTAGAAATGTCCGTACTAGACCGCTGGGTTTCCTTTCTGTCTCTTGGAGCGGAGTTTTATGCCGATTTTTCGGGGTACACGGATATGGCACTCGGATTTGCCCTTTTATTCGGAGTTCATTTACCTGAAAACTTTGCTCTGCCCTTTCTCACAACCAATATGGCTGACTTCTGGTCACGCTGGCATATGAGCCTGACAGGCTGGGCACGAACCTATCTCTTCTTTCCCACTATGGCCAAGTCTCTTGATCTTTTCGGTCGAGAGAATGTTCGATTTGTCACATTCATTGCCACTTTCGCCACCATGCTATTTATTGGACTCTGGCATGATATTTCGATCAGCTTTTTTGTTTGGGCCGGATACAATACTTTACTCATTCTGTTCACACCGTGGCTGGATGCCTTCTTAAGTCGACTCACTCGCTACTCAAAAGGGATCCTAC
>JANJTG010000116.1 GCA_024711265.1 Bdellovibrio sp.
CGATCTTGTCAACGAAAACGCAGCCCGCTATCTCGGTGTATCGAAGTTTAATCATCCGTGTCATCCGACTACTATAATCCGGTTTTCATTGAGGGTCACCGTTAGATTCGCTAGAAAGTATAGCTGGACCTTGCCGCTTCAGACAGTCCTCACTCGTGAGAATATGTCGATGACTCCGCAGAAGCCTTAGGGCTCGTTTGCGGAACTTGCGTCAAAGTCCAGCTATATTTCTAGCAATTTAACGGAGGTCCTCTTGAAAAACCTAATTATCGTAACACTTATGGCATTTCCCTTTTTGGTAGGGTGTGGAATTCAGTCTTTGCCTCAAGGGAAGAACTCCACGGAAGCCGCTTTGGCTGAAGTGAGCAATCAATACAAACGTCGAGCTGACTTGATTCCAAACTTGGTCAATGTGGTTAAAGGTTACGCGAAACATGAGCAAGAGACTTTGACAGCGGTGACTGAAGCCCGTGCAAAAGCCACGGCAATGAATATTGATCCAGCCAAGGTGACACCGGAGCAACTGGTGAAGTTTCAGCAGGCGCAAACAGGATTGTCGCAAGCGTTGGGTCGTTTGATGGTGGTGACAGAAAAATATCCTGACTTGAAAGCGGATCAAAACTTCCGTGATCTTCAAGCGCAATTGGAAGGCACGGAAAATCGCATCACGATTGCTCGTCAAAGATACATTGAGTCCATCAAGGAATTTAACAATCTGGTGACAGTGCCGCCGACTAGCTGGACGAACTCTTTGATGTACCACTTTGAAAAGATGCCTCAGTGGGATATGACACCGGAAGAAAAGGCCCAGGCTGAAAAAGCTCCTGAAGTGAAGTTCTAGTTTTTTGGAATTTCTAAGAATGCGTTATTTCACGCTCACTTTTTTCTTACTTTTTATGAGCCTGGGGCTTTCGGCCCAGGCCAAGTTTAAAGCGCCTGCTTTGACGGGGCCGGTGATTGACGAGGTCGGGTACATGACCCGGGGGGATCGCCAGGAACTGATGCAGCTTCTTTATGATTTCAACCGCCGGGGCAAAGCCCAGGTGCAAGTTTTGATCGTACCGGACTTGCAGGGACTTCCCATAGAACAGGCATCGATTGAAATCGTCGATCAGTGGAAGCTGGGAAGTGAAAAAAAGGACAACGGCGTTCTTTTCCTGGTGGCTGCGCAAGAACGCGCGATGCGCATTGAAGTGGGGCAGGGCCTGGAAGGGGCTATCCCCGACATCACGGCCAAACGAATCATCAGCGATCAGGTGATTCCGCTTTTTCGTTCTAAAAGATATTCCGCCGGTATTGTTCTCGGGGTGCACGAGATCTTACGTCTGGCGGATAAAGAATTTGCCGATCAAAATATCACTCCCAATGAGGAATCCACGGGCGGCGATATTCCAATTTTTGTGATTATCGCAGTCCTTATCATCATCTCTATTTTGGGTCGCTTCGGCGGTGGGCGAGGTCGTTACTATCGCGGCGGTGGCTGGGGTGGCGGCGGACTTGGCGGTGGAGGAGGATGGTCCTCTGGCGGCGGAGGCGGCGGCTGGTCTGGTGGCGGCGGCGGCTTTAGTGGCGGTGGCGCCTCGGGTAACTGGTAGAACTCATGAAGGTGGATTGTATGGCATGGATTCATAAATATCTTTCCGAAGAGGATGTGAAGAAGATTGAAGACACGATCTCCCGCGTGGAGGAATCCACCTCGGGCGAAATCGTGCCTGTGATTGTGAAAAGATCTTCGACGGTGGGCCATGTGCCGTTGACATTGACGTTGTTAATCACTCTTTTGCTAGTGATTGCGGAGCTTCCCTTCAGTGATTGGTTGTGGGTGACTCCGTGGGTGTATCTGTGGCCTGTCGTGATTGTGGTGATTTACTATGTGTCGCATATTTTAGGGAAGATCCCGTGGATTCAAAAAATCTTGGTTCCAGAGAGGGACGAAGTGTCCCAGGTGCATCAGCGGGCACATTTGGAGTTTTACACCAATCGGATTCATCGTACGGAAGCTGGAACAGGTGTTTTGATTTTTGTCTCGGTGATGGAGAAAAAGGCCGTTATTTTAGCAGACGAGGGCATTTCTAAAAAACTTCCCAAAGAAACTTGGGATCAGGTTTTTGCGCAATTGGGAGAACATCTTCACCGCGGGCAGTGGGGGGAGGGGTTCGTCAAAGCCATTGAAAGTTGTGGGGAGCACCTTAAGACGCACTTTCCCATCTCTTCTTCGGGGCAAAATGAGCTTAAAAATCACTTAATCATCAAAGATTAAGGCGTCAGATCCTTGCTTTTTGCGGGGCTTGCTTGATACTGTTAGTGTTCTTAGTTTCTATCGTGTGCGGTCGTAGTTCAGCTGGATAGAGCACCTGGCTTCGAACCAGGGGGTCGGGAGTTCGAATCTCTCCGACCGCACCATTTCTTAATCCTTCAGTTTTGAAATCCTTTGAAACCAATTCAAAAAATCCCGATCAAAAAGTTCACTTTCCTCAAGCTGAGGCGTGTGGGAACTCTTCTCATAGATCTTGCACTCTATATTTTTAAAATACGGCAGAACTTTGTCCCACAACGACGGCGGGCCCGTGAGGAAGTCAAATCGCCCCAGTCCTAAAAAGACCGGAATCTTAAAGTTCTCCAACCCTTGAGTGATATCAAGGTCGCGGAAAACTTCGCCCCAAACATAATCAAAAACCTGCATGTTGGTATAAACATCACGCCATAAATGGGTGGCATCGAAGTGGATATCATACCAGCTTTTAGGTCCCATGCGCAGACAGTAGGTGATAAACCTTTGTTCGGGATTTGCGGCGATCTCTTCGTCAAGGTATTTGAGATTTTCATTCAAAGCTTCTTTACGTTCTGGTGAAGCGAACTCTTCAAAATACTTTTGACCCGCTTCATGGCTTTCCGGGCTGTAGTTTGGAACGACGCCAAGAAGAACCACTCCTTCAATATGTTGGGGATACTTTTTTGCATACTCCAGAGCCATAAAGGCGTGGCCGGAGTGGCCGATAATGACGAAACTTTCAAGGCTTAGGGACTTTCTCATTGTTTCGATATCGGCGATCAGGTTGTCCATTGAAAAAAAGCTGTTTTCAAAATGCCCCGGAGGAGGAGGCACAAATCCTTTATGGTCGATAAAGTGAAGTCGAAAGTGCCGACGTAACTCTGAAGAGAACGTGCGGGGATAGTAGACCGAGCTTCCAATCACAAGGGCTGGATGCCCTTGTCCCTCTGAAGAAGAGCCAAGTTGAAATCCTGCAATATTCGTTTTAGCCGTCTTTGTATGTTCCATAAGGGCCTAGTTTAATCAGAGAACTGTCAGAATTCCAGTTTCTTCTGAAACTTCGTGGGAAGTGTATATTTTCAGCGACCGACCCTTGTTTAGGGAGTATAAGAAAAGCACGGGCTGTTTATGAAAAAAAAGATTTCATTTGAAAATATTAAGGACGTCCAAAGGGGCCATCAAGGTCTCAACCTCGACGAGGTGGAGAAACAACGAAGACGTTTTGGCCTGAATGAAATCGTGGAAGTAGCGGGAAACCCTTGGTTGGACCTGGCTCTGGAAACGCTGAAGGATCCCATGATTTGGTTTTTGGTGGGAATTGGCAGTGTCTTTTTCATGGTGGGAGAAGCCCGAGAAGGTTTAACTTTATTTATCGCCATTCTTCCTTTGCTTTTTATGGATGCGATTTTGCATCGTCGAACCCAGGCCTCGACAAGAACTTTAAAAAGTCAATTAGCCTCGGAAGTCCGCGTGATCCGGCAAGGCCAGGAGCAGTTTGTAAAGTCCCATGAGCTGGTCCCGGGGGACCTGGTGAGGATTTCTTCAGGAGAACACTTGCCTGCGGATGGTTTTTTTGAAGAGACAGAAGGTCTTCAGGTGGATGAAGCGATTTTGACGGGGGAGGCTTTTCCGATCGTCAAAAGCCCTTTAGTCGTGGACGCCTCCTTTAAAGATAAAGACGATATTTTGGTAGAAACACGGCATCTAGGACACGCGGGAACGCGTGTTTTAACCGGGAAGGCTCTTTTGCGAATTCTCTATACGGGTCGTCGCACTTCTTATGGTGAAATTGTTGATTCTGTCGCAAGACTGCCTCATGAAAGAACACCTCTGCAAAAATCAATTACAAAGCTTGTGCAGGTTTTGGTGTATTCCGCAGGGGTGTTTTGCCTTTTACTGGCGGCGGTCCGAATGTATCAGGGGTATGGGTGGCTCGATGCCCTTTTAAGTGCAGCGACCTTGGCGGTGGCGGCTATCCCCGAAGAGTTTCCTGTGGTCTTCACCTTCTTTTTGGGCGTGGGCGTTTATCGTTTGGCAGCGAAACATGCTTTGGTTCGGCGCGCGGTCTCTGTTGAGAACATTGGGCGAGTGACTCATATCTGCACGGACAAAACGGGAACAATCACGCTGGGTCAGTTAAAGCTTGTGCATATGGATGCGGCCTTGTCTGGCGATGAAGACGGTCTGTTGCGAGTTGCTACCTCGGCCTCGGACCCTGTGGGCACCGATCCCGTGGATCAGGCGATCTATGAGAAGGCGCGGGACAAGGCGATCAAAAGCTTGCAACGTCTTCAGGTCTTTCCCTTCACGGAAGATCGCAAAAGAGAGACCGCCTTTGTCATGGATTCTCAAGGGCGAGGAGTGTGTTGCCTTAAAGGGGCGCCCGAGATGGTTCTTTCAATGTCGACTCTTTCTGTCGACGAAAAAAAACACTGGCTGACAAAAACTTCGCAATGGGCTCAGGAGGGGCACAAGGTCTTGGCTTGTGCGGAAAAGTTCTTAAGCGAAGAAGACCTGATGCAAAGAAAAGAACCGCAGGATCATTTTACTTTTTGCGGACTTTTGGCCTTTGAAGATCCCCCTCGCAAAGAGGTCATGGCGGCTTTAAGTTACTGTCAAAAGAATGGCATCCGAGTTTTGATGATCACCGGGGATCACCGTGAAACCGCTGTGGCCATTGGTAAAGAAATTGGCTTGGGGCGAGGGGCTCCAATTGTCGTCTCTGCCGAAGAGGACTCTGAGAAGCTTGAAGAATCGTGGTTAGAGACTCATCCTGAATTTCTAAAAAATATCGATATTGTCGCGCGCTGTAATCCGCTGCAAAAGTTAAAGATCGTCACGGCCCTTCGTCGTTCGGGAGAGCTGGTCGCGGTCACCGGCGATGGAGTCAATGACGTACCCGCCTTGAAAGCGGCGGATATCGGAATTGCCATGGGTGAGCGGGGAAGTCGGAGCGCCAAAGAGGTGGCTTCGATCATCCTTATGGACGATAATTTCAGCACCATTGTCAATGCGATTCGAGAAGGGCGACAACTTTTTTTTAGTCTTAAGAAAAGTTTTGAGTATCTTCTTTTGATTCACATCCCGCTGGTGTTGACTGCGGCGTTGATTCCTCTTTGGGGGTATCCTCTTCTTTATTTACCCGTGCATATTGTGTGGTTGGAGTTGGTGATTCATCCCACTGCTCTTTTTGCATTTCAACAGAAAGCTTCAGATGGAAAGAAAGATCGTTTGCAGGTTCATAAACGCAGCAAAAATTTATTTTTCTTTTCCCGCTTTGAGGGAGTGTGGTTAGGAGTGGTGGGGATTGGTTTTACGGTGGCTCTTGTTTTAAATTATTTTTCCAGTTTTGGAGAAAATAACGATGCCACGCACGCACGAGCAAAGGCTTTGGCGTTACTGATAGGCTGGAGTGCCATGCTTGTGGTTTCGTTGACAGGGCTGCGCGGGTTGGCGTCACGGATGATCTGTATAGCCACGGTTCTTTCGGCCGTTTTGATGATTCAGGTTCCCTGGGTTGCCCGGTGGATGCACGTGTCCAGTCTTCATGGCGAAGACTGGGGCGCTGTTGTGATGATCTTGATCGTTTTTTTCATGATCCTGCAAGTGCCGAGATATAGAACCAAGCCCAAGTCCTGATTGATGACAATGTCAAGCGCCTGGAGGGTGGCAAAGACTTGCCATTTTCAAGAGGATAAGCCGTAATTTTTTAACACCTTTTCGTCGTTCACAAAAAGTCTTTCATAAATAGTTGTCATCACAATTCTCAGGAGGTTGTCATGAGGCTTGCTTATATAACAACAATGTTGATGGTCTTTATATTGAGTTCTTTTCGGGGAGAGACCCAGGAGGCCAAAGAGGGGATCCGCTTTTGTGCGGAATACGTGGCTCAGAAAACGATGGGATTTATTGCTGACTCCGAGGTCGTTGGAAAAAGTTGTTCGGGGACTTATTGGCTTAAAAAAGTTTCCGGCGGCAAGTTTACGATTTCGGCGGTAGTTCCGGTGGCAAGTTTCGAAAGCGGCAGCCGAAAAAGGGACTCCGATATTGAGAAACTCTTAACCAGTCCTTCTTCCAAAGGCCTTCTGCAATTTGAATCTCAAGAACTGGATAGTCATTTCTTAGAGCAGTTGAAAGCGGGAAAAACTCAGCTTCCAGGGACGTTGACCTTGAAGGACACCTCCCGAGACGTCCGTTTCGATGTTCAGCTTCAGACCGACAAAAAGCGGATTCAAGCCACGACAAATGCCAGTTTGCGGGACTACAATTTGGAACCGCCTCGAGTTCTGGGGGGCTTTATCGCCAAGGTTCATCCGGATTTTACTATGCGAGTGTATTTGGACGCCGAGATTTTGACCAGCTTCCAGCCGTCCTTTTAAGGCACCCACCAACAACGAGGCCGTTCCTGATTTAAAAGCCCGGCCATCATCGTGTCGAGGCGACATTGCGCCGAAGGGTAGAAGGTCGGAGAGCGATCCACTTCCTGGACCACGGTTTGATCAGGAGTCTCATAGTGAGTTTCTTCTTCGATCCCATCTTGAGTGCGAAAGAAAAGACGTTCGACCTCCAGCGCTTGAAATCCACGCACACAAAGATAGATTTCATCTTGAGTTGCAAAGTGTGATCGGCATAAAGACTCGGTGTAAGCACTGGGGGCCTGAACAGTTTGAAACTCCGGGATGTACTTAAAGATCCTCTTGATGCAATGACGAGCGGCAAAATAGTCCGACTGGCCCTCGGCCGAAACAAGAAGTTCTTCGCCCTTGTCTTTAAAGGGA
>JANJTG010000424.1 GCA_024711265.1 Bdellovibrio sp.
CGACGCCGTCGTCATCGGCACCGGCTGCGGCGGCGCCGTGTTCGCCCTCGAGCTCCAGCGCGCGGGCAAGACGGTGCTGCTCCTCGAGCGCGGCGGCTTCCACCTCCCGGAGCGCGGCGAGTTCGACCAGCGCGAAGACGACATGTTCGCGCGCCTCGATGGCGGGCGAGGGCTCCACACCACGAAGAACGGCCAGGCTGCGCTGACCTACGGGCGCTGCGTGGGCGGCGCCTCGGTGCACTACTGGGCCGACTCCTGGCGCGCGCCAAAGGACCGCCTCGAGCTGTGGACCTCGAAGTTCGGCGTGGAGCACCACTCGCACGACGAGCTCACGCCGCACTTCGAGCGCATCGAGGCCGCGCACCACGTGCACCCCGCGGCGCCGCACCGGCGCAACCGCATGAACCAGCTCTTCATCGCCGGCGCCGAGGCGAGCGGGCTCCCCTGGGAAGACGTCATGCAGGCCCGCGACGAGCGCTGCGTGGGCAGCGGCTACTGCATGCAGGGCTGCAGCTACAACGGCAAGCAGAGCCAGCTCGTCACCAGCATTCCCACGCTGCTCGCGGCCGGCGCGCGGATCTTCGCCGACTGCGAGGTGACGCAGATTCTCCTGGAGAACGGCCGCGCCACCGGGGTCGCGGCGCAGTTCCTCGACCGGCGCACCGGCAAGCCCTCGGGGCACACGCTCACGGTGAAGGCGAAGGTGGTGGCGGTGGCTGCGGGCGGCTTCAACTCGGCGCCGCTGCTCCTGCGCTCGAAGGTGCCCGACGCCTCGGGGCAGCTCGGCAAGAACCTGCAGTTCAACCCCTGCCCGCAGCTCTTCGGCCTCTACGACGAGGACGTGGTGCTGTGGCGCAACATCCCCGCGGCGGTGGGCACGATGGACCTGCGGCTGCCGCGCTTCGACGGCCAGCGCTACCTCGAGGGCGGCTACCTGCTGTACCCGAACCAGCTGCCCCCGGCGACGCTCGCCGCGCTGCTCCCCGGCTTCGGCCGCAAGCACCGCGCGCTGATGGACCAGGCGCACCGCCTCGGCAGCGCCATCGCGTGGATCGACGACCAGGGCTCCGGAGGGGTGCGCCTCGACGCCGAGGGGCACCCGGAGTGGCACTGGACGCTCTCGGCCCTCGACGAGCAGATCGTCCGCGACGCGTTGAAGAAGGAGGCCCGGGTGCTCCTCGCCTCCGGCGCGAAGGAGGTCATCGTGCCCGACCCCGTGGGCACGCGGCTCCTCGACGAGAAGGACCTGGCGAAGCTGGACACCGTCGACGTGCGCCCGGGCTCCATGTTCTTCGCGGTGCCCCACCCCGCCGGCATGTGCCGCATGGGGAAGGACCCGCAGACGAGCGTGGTGAACAACGAGCACGAGCTCCACGGGGTGAAGGGGCTCTTCGTCACCGACCCCTCGGTGTTTCCCACCGCCGTCAGCGTCGACCCGAGCCTCACCATCATGGCCTTCAGCCTCGTGGCGGCGCAGCGGCTGCTCACCCGGTGGCACGAGTACGCGTGATGGGGCCCTCGGCGCTCGCCCAGCGTGGCCCGGCCTTCGCGGCCCTCGCGCCGCTCGACGAGGAGGCCTGGGCGCGCGCGCTGGCGTGGGCCGAGCGCGAGGTGCCACCGGGCCCTCGCCGTGACGAGCGC
>JANJTG010000179.1 GCA_024711265.1 Bdellovibrio sp.
ATGTTTGATGATCTCGCTTTGAATCTGCTTCATTTCCACATCAGAACGGCGCTGAGCCCGTCTAAAATCCAAGTCAGGAATCGACCACGCGGGAATCAAATGCAGATGATAGTGAGGCACTTCAAAACCTGCCACAATTTGCCCCACACGTGGGGAGCCAGAGGCTTTCAAAATAGCTTTGCCTATTTTCTGAGAGACTTTATGCAAATGAGAATAGGTCTCTGCGGGGACCTCCGTCCAATGGTTGATCTCTTCTTTACAGACCACCAAGGTATGACCCAAGTTCACCTGATCTAAAGCCAGGAAAGAAATAACTAGGTCGTCTTCATAAACTTTATAACAGGGAAGTTCGCCATTAATGATCTTTGTAAAAATAGAAGCCATTTCAACTCTCCTTCAAACGGGAATATCTGTCTGTATATCCCACTCTGGGACATTAGACCAGACTTCCACAATTCCTCAACACTTCCCATCAAGAATTAAGACATGAGCGAGGACTCTTGACATGGTAGGCTAACGATATGAACAGTATATTTCTTCTTGAGGATGATCCCGTAATTGGCAAAGCAATTCAGCTTCAACTAGAGCTTGAATCTTATAAAGTTGATTGGGCTCAATCCCTGGCAGACGCCAGAAAAAAAGTCTCGGCGGGGCTGTGCTCCGATCTGTACATCTTAGACGTCAACCTTCCTGATGGCGACGGCTATGAGTTTTGCCAATGGCTACGCCAACAAGAGCTCAAAAATCCCATTATCTTTCTGACTGCCAGAACCGATGAGGAAAGTGTCGTCCGTGGGTTCGAAGAAGGGGCGAACGATTATATTCGTAAACCCTTCAGTCAAAAGGAGCTGATTGCTCGAATTAAAAATCAGCTCTCTGAAAAAAAACCCACCCTGGATCTGATTCGTTTTGCGGGTCTTGTGCTTATCAAAAATCAGCAGGTCTTAAAAAATGGCGACTCTTTAATATCATTGAATCGCCGCGAGTTCGAAATTTTGACGGCTTTCTTTGAACATCCTGAAACGATTGTCACTCGAGAACAGCTCATTGATCGTTTGGCTTCCGGCGAAGAAATCTACGATCGAACTGTCGACTCACATATCAGTCATTTGCGTTCAAAGTTACAAAAAAACGATGTCAAAGGAATCAAGATAAACTCGGTCTACGGCCAAGGATACCGTCTTGAAAAAGCGGTATGATTACTAAAACTCTTTTCAGAAAAAACTACGTCATCTTTGCTTCGATCGTTTTGTTCTTCCTGGTCGTCTCCATCGCTTCGTCGTGGATCTTTATGAGCTACGAACGCGACCGAATGTTTTTGCGACCCGCGACGATGAACAGAGCTCTCCTTCTGGCTTTCAATGAGGACCCCTTTAAAGCTTTGGAAAAACTTAATGAGGTCGCTAAAAGTAGCGGCCCGGATCAACACGACTTGATCAACGTGGAAGGGTTAAGCCTTACGACAGGGAAAAAACTTTTACGAAATCCGCTTTCCCAAGAAGAACTATCCAAATTGAAAGAAGACGCCGTCCTTCAACTGGGGCCCCCCGGTCTGTCGGGGCCTTTCATGGGGCCTCCACCTCGACCACCTCATCCCCCTCGTCCGCCGGAAGGGGCTTTTCAACCACCTCCGCCTCCCCTACCGCCGGGTGCTCCGGGAGGTCCTCCCGCAGTCATTTCGACCACCAACAAGGAGGGAATTTTCCTTTACAGTCGAATCCATCCCCAATTCGACAAGCCCCCTGTGGGTCCGCTTGTGACCACAGTTTCATTAATTGCTTGTATCTTCATTTCTATTGGGGTGGCTTTATTTTATCAGTTCTCAAAATATCGAGAGCGCTCGGAGCAAGCTCTGGAGATTCTTACGGCTCTTCGCCAAGGGGATCTTTCCGCACGCATGCCAATCAAAAAATTTGATGAACTTTCCCCTCTGATCAACGCCTTTAACCAAATGGCCGATGACGTTGAGCACATGGTTGAACAACTCCGAAAAGCCGATCAAACTCGTCGTCAACTTCTGCAAGATCTTGCTCATGATCTACGCACACCACTGACCTCGCTCAGAACCTTTCTGGAAACTTTGCAGACGTCCCACCAAAAATTGACGGAAGAAAAACGCCAAGAGGTTCTCTCGTTGTGCTTCTCTGAAGTGGAGTATTTCGGAAAGTTGGTTGAAGATCTTTTGTTCCTGGCGCAAATCACCGAACCCAAGTACTCTCTCGGCAACGAAAGAATTAATCTGCAGGAACGCGTTGAAGATCAATTAAATGTTTTCAAGGCGCGCTATTCTAATCTTAAATACGACCTTGTCCTTACTGGAGAAAACTTTCTAATCATGGGCTCCGCGAAGTTGATTGATCGCCTTCTGCGTAACGCCTTTGAAAACTCATCCTCCTTTGCAAAATCAAAAATCACAGTGCATCTGGAGAACTCTGCCGACCGCGTTCAGATCTCATTATGTGACGATGGTCCCGGATTCTCCGCCAAGGCCTTGTCAGAGTTCGGCCATAAAAAAGCCAGCCGGGTTCTTTCTGGAGACGCCGAAAACAAACGCATCTCTGTCGGCATTGGCTCTGTGATCATGAAAGAGATCGCCCAACTGCACTCTGGTCACTTGATCGCCGAAAATCTTGGCACCCACGCCCAGGTGGAAGGCGCCCAAATCTCAGTTTGGTTCCCGAAGTCTTAGTTCCATATTCGCTCCATAGTTCTTCGCTATCCTAAGAACAACCAAGCAAGGTGGTTTTATGCTGCGAAGAACTTTAATCGTGTTAACCCTTCTAACGCCGATCTCCACATGGTCTCAAAACATGTGGGGCACAGGAATGTACGGCGGGATGCAAAGTTGTCCCTACCCGACTCGGGCAGGGAACGGGGCCACCAACGTTGACGACGGCACTAAAGAGATTCAATCGGCAATCAGTGAAGCTCAAAAACAACTTCGCGAAAAAAAGGCCGAAAAAAAGAAGCTCGACAGAACAACCGAGAAGGCTCGAAACGAGATCGTTAAAACCATCTCTGACGACTACGCAGAGTTTATCTTTGAACACGTAGAGAATTCCCGACGTTGCCAAGAGTACAAAGGGTATCAATCCACGTCTCAAGATTTCGCAGCCCAGGGACAAGAAGGAACTCAAGAAATTTCCAACGGCAACATGATCCCTGTTCAATCTTTCACGATCACAGAATGGAGTCAGTACTGCGACCCCACCAAAGCTGGCTCCGTCAGCGCGGGACTTTGCACAAATCCGCGCTTTAAACAAAGCGAAGGCGGACGGGCCGATGCGCAGTCGTGCAAAAAAGGGCTCACGGACTATCGAAAAAGTTATGCTCAGTCGCAAAAGCTGCAACGAGAAATCGAGCGTTTGGAAGAAAGTATCGCGCGCACCCAAGAAGATCTCAAGGAAGCGCGACAAGACGCCTTACAAGCTCAACGCGACAATATGACGTCTCAAACCGAAGGCGGCATTTGTATTGAATGTATGCAGCAAGGAAACGGGTACACCTATCAAAAACCTCAAACTGATTGGTCCAGTGTCATCGCCAATCTTGGAACGGGGGCGCTGGCCACCTACATGGGCTATCAACAAAACAAAATGGTTGCTGAATACAACTCAAACATTGGTTGGCCCACGCAATCTTATCCCAGTTGGGGTTATGGTTTTCCATATATCGCTGCGGGAATTTACGGAGCCCTTGGGGGCGGCACCGGACAAGGTTCTTTTGGTTGTGGCAGCGGAATGGGCGGCACCATGGGAGGAGTCACCGGAAATATGAATGGCCCCATGGGAATGATGGGCGGATATGGAACCGGCGGACTTTATGGTTCGATGGGAGGCGCTTTCGGCTATCCATCGGGAATGATGGGAAATATGATGGGCGGCGGAATCTATAACAGCGGCATGGGCCCTTGGGGAATAAATGGTTATGGCGGAGGTTATGGCTCAAATCCCATGATGGGCATGGGCAACATGTCAGGCATGGGAGGAATGCTCGGTGGTGGACTTGGTGGCATGATGGGTATGGGCAACATGATGGGCATGGGAACCATGAGTGGCCTAGGAAGCATGAGCGGTTACGACCCCACGATGTTACAGATGCAATCTCAGTATCAGCAGCAAATGATGCAAATGCAGATGCAACAGTATCAAAGCTACATGCAGTACCAACAACAATATCAACAGCAATACATGCAGAAATACCAAGCGGTTTCTTCACTACAGCAAGAAATGTACAACTTGATGTCACGTATTCAACAAATTCAATACGGATATGGCACCAGTGGATATCTTGGAAGTCCCACAGGAACTCTTGGCACCACTTACTACAACAACTATAACAGTTCGGTGATCACTCCTCTCCCTGGAAGTTCAACATCCACCATCTATACAATCCCTAGCAGTCGATAAATGTCTTCTACCAGGCTCCTCTTTGCAGGAGTCTGTAACCTTGATTGTAGGAATCATCCGCAAAACGAAGAACCCCATCTGAACTAAGTTGAGACGTCAAAAACGCCATATAGACTGGAATCGGTTGTTTCAGCAAGACCCTGGTTTCGCGGTCCAACACTTCGCCAGGTTTGGCGGTGTTTTTTTCTATCACATCCCGTGTCCAGGGTGTTCCCTGCAAAAGATACTCAGCCAAATCCAAGGGACGCTCGACCCTCACGCAACCCGAGCTGAGAAGTCTTTGAGGCTCCATAAACAGGTCTCGTTGATTTGTATCATGCAAATAGATCGCATAAGAATTCGTCATCATAAATTTGAGGACTCCGAGAGCATTCATATAATGGGGTCTTTGACGAATAAAAATCTGCGCGTCTGCATTGGGATCCATCCTCCACCAATCGATTGTGGAAGGATCAATTCGACGAGTGAAAGACTTGTTCCACACCTCATAATTGTGAGAATCAAAGTAATAAGAAATTTCCCAGGGCATCAAGTTACGAATGTCTTCCAATTTATCTTCGCGAAAGATCGTCGGAGGCACCACCCAAAAAGGATTGATAATGATATAGACAATCTTATCTTTCATCGTCGGAGACTTTCTTGTAGGGCGCCCATTGATTGTTCGAAAGCTCATCGTATAAAGAGGATCCTTCGATTTATCCACCAGACTGAAATAGGACATCGCTAAATTGATAAAAATATAACGATCCTCAAAAGCTTGAGGGAACCAGCGCATTTTTTCCATATCCAGACGCACTTGTCGCATGCGGTCCTGGCAAGAGACATTCAGATATTTCCACGTTTTTCCATTAGGGGAAATCACCCCGTCAGGCTTGAACCGCAACATCCATTGAATGTCATTGATGGCCGCGAAAGTCTGGCCGTCAAAGAGATCGTCGACCGAAGGAACATTATATCCGAGCTGTCGCAATCGATTTTTTATTCCGGGAAGCGCATTGTTCTTCACTCCCAGCTTCAAAACTTTTTTCACTGCAGGAAGAGGTCCCCACTCGCCCTGGCTGCAATAACTCGAAATCCTTTTTAATGATTCTTTGAGAGCCAAGTAAGGTGCGGACTGAGGTGCAAAGCTTTCAAACAGAGGCCCCGCTCGAGTCCCGTGAGTCAGAAGAAGAACATTCAACTGCTTGGCAGTCACAAATGTTTTTCGTGGAAGCTTCACGTCGGTCCCCATAAGTTCAGGATTTACAACTCCCAAGGAGATATCCTGTAAAAGACGAAGATAGTTTTGATTGGCCTGGGCTTTCAGTGCGGGACTCCAAGCCCCTCCTCGAAGGTACGTCCACTCCATATCATCCGTCCAATAGCTTTTGGGATTCAAACCCTGATCGGATGTTTGCAACATCGTGGTCCTGAGATCTTCAATATCCAAGGCATCAATGACCGCCAAATATTCAGCCACTTTAGATTGGGCGTGACCTGCGCCGCAAAAGCCAAGAAAAACTCCAAGAACAATGAGTCGAAGCCGTTTCATAGTCCCCCCTCATGTCTTTTCTTTACAAATATTTTGGTCCTCTTTTCCTTGTTGGGACAGAGTCGCCCTGGCCCCCTGACGTGTTCCTGTCGAAAAGAAAACAAATAACATGCAAAGTTGCATAAAATTTCCTCACCTTTTGACAATCCAAACAGATTCAAAACGCAACGATGACACCAACCATTTCGACCCTCTGCTATTTTAGGGCCTCACCATTTCATCGTTTTGGGAGCTTATTATGAAAAAAATTTTCTTCATGGTCTTTGTGGGACTTGCCTCAGCTCCCTCTGTCTTTGCTTGCGAGGGAGAAGCTCAATTTATTGCCCAAGTGGGTGCTGCCAATTTCAATCTTTCACAAGGATGCAAAGTCGTTCTGACCGAAGTTCGGCATTTCTCTGCGAATCCTTTTTGTCCTTTAAGTCTTGATGAAATCAACACTTCGGGATTGCTTGTGAGGACCCTTAACGGACACGAATGCGGCTATGACGTCGGCGATGAAATATCAGGAGTTGCCGTAAAACAAGGATCGCGTTTTATTTTGGAATAAAAAAAGGAGACCTCATCGGTCTCCTTTTTGTTTTGAAAGAAATTTCAAAAAATTATCTTTGGTTTGCAGGAACCCACTTCAGTCCCTCTTTGCCCGCCCATTTTCCACGAGGACGATAGATGCGGTTGTTAGCGTATTGTTCAAACGCATGTGCACACCATCCCGCGATACGAGAAGCCGCAAAAATTGGAGTGAACAAGTCTGTTGCAATTCCCATAGAGAAGTAAACTGTCGCAGAATAGAAATCCACGTTCGGCATCAAACCTTTTTCTTTGTACATCGTATCGTCAATCAAAGTCGACATTTCGTACATGTGGTGAATGCCCGCTTGTTGAGTCAATTTGTCAGACATACCACGAAGGATGCGTGCACGAGGGTCGCCGTTTTTATAAACGCGGTGACCGATGCCCATCACTTTTTCTTTCGCTGCCAACGCATCTTTCACGAATTGTTGTGCTTTTTCCATGTTGCCGATTTTTTGCAACATCAAAATCACTTGTTCATTAGCGCCGCCATGAAGAGGCCCCTTCAACGCGCCAATCGCAGAAACAATGGCAGAGTGAAGATCAGACAAAGAAGACGCCGTTACGCGAGTTGCAAACGCCGAGCAATTCAACTCGTGATCCGCATGAAGGATCAAACAAGTGTCCATCACCTTTACGTGTTCTGCGTTTGGCTCTTTTCCGCCGCCCAACATATACATCATGTTCCAAGCAATAGATTTATCTGCCTTAGGAGTCACTGGCTCTTGACCTTTGCGGATCGCATCGAATGCGCAAAGAAGAGTTCCCATTTTCGCAGTCAAACGAACCGACTTGCGAAGATTTGCTTCTGCAGAATTATCGTTCGCATCAGCATCCCAGTGAGCCATCAATGAAACCGCCGTACGCAACCATCCCATCGGATGAACGTTGGTCGGAATACCTTTGAGAACTTTGATGAAATCAGGGCTCAACGCCATCTCTTTATGAAGTTCTGCAGAAAAAGCCTGAAGTTCAGAAGCTGTCGGAAGCTTGTCATTCCAAAGAAGGTAGGTCACTTCTTCAAAAGTGGAATTTGCCGCCAAGTCATCGATTGTATAACCACGGAAATTAAGATGATCACCAACAATAAAAGAAACTTTCGTTGTACACGCTACGACGCCTTCCAAACCCTTATCCAAGGCGCCTTCGTAAATATTTACTTCAGCCATTGCAGTATCCTTTCTGACTTTCAATTTAACATTCTACTCATAACAAAAACTTCAATAAGAAGTCACCCGGAAACACTCTAGTTCTTAGCTAGTTTAATAACTCTATCTTTAACCTCGGTCACGATCAGCGTCTGATCACGAACGGGCTCCGACTTCCCGGTGTATTTTTCATTGGCAAAGAGGATTTCATTACGCAGCTCGTGAACTCCTTGCTTCGGAGCCCGCATGATCGCCTCAGAAAGGCCATGTCCTCCCCAGCCCACACCAAAAGAATTTTGAGAAACCTTCAAACCCTCCGTCGCTAAAACCAATCGATCCCTCGGATTTAGCTGAATGGTGCGGCTTTGAGGCTCCGTGTTAAAATCTTTCCCCAAGCTCGGACTTGTCGGCAGCAGCTCGACCAGAGCCTCCTGACCATAAACCTGCAAGAATCCATCAATCACACCCACCGAACAGTACTGCATTTCATAACTACGACGATCCACCACTCCATAGAAAACGCTGGCTTTGTCTTCGTTAAGAATATGAGGCACAACTTCCTTGGCCAAAAGAGCGACCACCTTATGAGCCTCAAGCCCACGGCGCGCTTCCATCTGCGACGAGATCTTAATAATCACTGACAACAACAAGGACGATAAGGAATAACCACTCGCGCTTGAAATCAAAATTCCAAATTTAAGTTTATCTTCGTGTTCAAAAATATCGAAATAGTCACCGCCCGAACGGGTTCCAGGAAGAAATTTCGTGCTGAACTCAAAACCCTGCACATTGGGAAGTTCGGTCGGCGACAAAAACTTTTGCAAAGTCTGCGCAAGTTTTAATTCCTGACTGATCTGGGTGATCAATTTTTCAAGAGCCGTGTTAGCTTTGGAAAGTTCCAAACGATAGCGATGCAGTTCTGCGTCCTTCACCGCCAGTTCATGTTCTAGTTCTGAAATACGTTCTTTGAAATCGTTCTCGTTTGTCATGACCTCATATTGTAGAGACGTCACAATACGGTGTCACCTTTTTCAGCCCCTTGGGCTTTAGTCGAGGCTTTCTGGATTCTTCAGCAAAAAAAGACCGCTTAACTGCTTCTCTTCATCTTGAAGACGAGCCTGAATGTTTTCCGGCACCTGGCCTTCTTTGAGAGAGCTCAACCCCGCCAAGTGATAACGAATTTCGCTGAGGCGCTTATGCACCTTCTGCTTAGCCCAGGCCATAATACCCACGGACGTCAGCTCCTGCTCGACCCAGACTGAGGGAATGTACTTTGCCTCTTGAATCTCCTCCACTTTCACCTGACTGCCGAAGTGTCCCCAAATCATTTGGGCCACAAACTGGAATGCCAACATCACGGCAAACAGCAACACAAACTGCAGACTTCGTTCTTGAAAAGACGACAGCTCCGAGGAAAAACCCATGTAAAATAAACTTCGAACTTCTCCCGCCACCAAGAATCCGACAGCCACACCTATGATGGAGGCCGCAGAAAACTGCCACCCAATACGACGACACTCCTGATTCAAGTTTCGAGTCTGCCACCAAAAAAGAATCATCCTCGCGATTCTTTCACCCGCAACGAGACCCAAAGCCCCATTGAAAGACAAGGTGTTGGTCACCAATAAACCCAATCCCATCGCCAAGGACCAAAACTCGATCCGCACAACAAAACTAATAAAAAGACTGCCCAGAAGAATCATGAAAACAGCCCCAAAGCGCCCATCCGCCAACACAAAGGCCATCTCCCCTTGCCCCAGAAGGGTTGAGATCACACTGGCGTTTCGCAACATCATCTCGCCCCCCACCAGAAAGACGCCAGCAGAGAAAACCCACTTTAGAAGTTGGCGTGTTTTCGGTGTCAACCCAAAGCCGATCAGCCCCAACATACACACACCCAAAAGAAAGAAGCCGTTAAAACTTAAAAAGAGAAGTCCCAAAATCAGAACCCACCAAGCCCCCAAGGTGCTGAGGCACATCAATAAGTTGCTTGCCTTAAGACTGAGAACTCTTAGATTGTAAAGAGCCATGCCAGCGTACAAAGATTTTTGCGGCGAAGCCTCTAAAACCGTGATCGCCAACGAGCGTGCAAACATTTTTCCCGTGGTCGTTTCCAAACCTTTTTCAAGAATAGATTTTTGCAGCTTTGCAAAGATTAGAGCGACTTGCTTCTGTGATTCAGTCAGTCCGAACATCATGAGAACAAAGCTACCCAACCACATAAGTATCATAGCGAACCACCTTTCCTTCGTAGGAGTGTCGCACTCCCGGCAAAAGCTCTTCAGCATGAATCGGACGCTTTACCACCACTCTCTGCACAGGCCAGGTCAAAGCTTCCTTTAAAACTTCCGCTGCATCTTCATCGTGCCCGACCAAATCCCTGAAGACGACCATCTCTTGTTTGGGCAAAGCTGACTTCTTTTTGTGCGGATACATCGGATCAAAATAAATGCAGTCGATATCAAGCTGTCCTTTGTGCTCTTTGAGAAAACTCAAGCTGTCTGCAAAATACAGTTGATAAGATTTTAAATAGTCTTTTTGTGTCCGAGCGAAGGCCTCTTTTAATAGAGCATACAACACAGGGGATCTCTCGACCCCCGTCACCTGAAAACCCAATTGAGTCAGAAAAACACTGTCCACAGCAAGTCCCACGGACAGATCCAAAACCCTCCGATAGCCTTTGGCAACGCCCAACGCCTTTGCCACCAGTTCACTTTTTCCGCGATGGCCTTTGCGCTGGTAATCAAGATGATTCTTATCAAAGTCGATTTCCAAATGACGATTTTCTCGGTCGCGGACGTACACGTGATCGGCCTCGACATGGAAATGAAAGAAAAAGTTTTGAGGCTCCGGGGGATTCAGCGGGCATTTAAAAAAATCTGCCCACGGCTGTCCTTTTTCAAGAAGCTCTGGCGCGGATATTACACAAAGACTCAAAGGTTCTAATCGAGCAGATACCACAGACATTCAAACACCCAAAGGCCTATGGTAATGAGGAAAAGAGCAAAACCCGAACGAAACACCGCGCGCAGCTCGCTGCCCACGGAGCTGGAGAGGTTCTTCAGTTTGTAAATAAAGTTCACCGAGACGAAAGCCAAAACGCCTGTCAAATAAATCCCCCAATAGGATCCCGCGAACAAAAGGTGATAACACAAATTAAAGGCCAGGAAGGCCCCCCACCAAAACGCAATAAGACGTCTTGATTTATCAAATCCCAACCAATTCACCGTATTGGTAAAGCCCGCTTGGGCGCTGGGAAGAATGTTCATGAAGTTGCGAAGATGTACCACAAAAAGAACCAACCAACCCCACACACACCCAATCCAAAAGCTTTCTTGATCGAAGTGCGCGCCCATGGCCAATTGATAACCGACCGTCAGCAAAGGTCCCAACATAAGGAACAAAGCCAACTCGCCACCAATTTGATATTTAAATGAATTCTGTTTTTTAAACTGCGCCCACAATCCAACCACAAGACTTAAAGCAATCACGGCGGCTACGATGGGAAAGGCGAAAACGATCGGCACGGAACAAAGCAAAGCCAAAGCCAAAAACAAACTAGAATAGGACTTCACTTGAGCCGCCGTCACCCAACCGTTTTGAATAGCACGGCTGCCGCTTCTTTCAAGAACGCGATCCACGCCCTTCATATGATCCATATAATCGTTGCGCAAGTTGACTGCGATAAAGGCGAAAAGAACACCGACCGTGGCAATCACGGAGGTGAGTGGATCCAACAACGTCCCGTCCGCAATATTTTTAGTCAACATCAACAGAAGAGGAGTCAATACCAACAAAAAACTGCGCACCTTGAACGTCATCAAGCAGACAGTCAAGGGGTTCGGGCAAAGAATGTCCTTTAAAGGCAAAATTCGGAAGGTCACGGTTTCAGATGCAGAGTTGACGTTCAAAGTCTGCAAAGGCAAAGCGCGCTTATCCTTGGAAAAAGTTCCTAACAGATAAGACTCGAACTCTGGAGACGTTTTTGAAAGCGTGACCAACTCGCTCACGAAGGCTTCCTTCTCCAGTAAAGAATCTCAGTCAAAGGGCGAAGCTGTTCGATCAGATTTTCTTCTCCAGGCTTTAAGTGCCCTTTCAGACGCTCCAGATGATGATTGTACATCTGAATGAGTCCTTTATTCATTTCATCAAACTCTAAAAGTTTTTGATCGAACTTCGCCTTGCCGCCAAGGTTCGCATAATAGTCCTCAAGGTTTTTACTTTTGACGATATTGTCGATCTCGTGACGAGTGCAACCCTTGCACACAAAGGCGCCGAATGAATTCAGATAACCGGACTTCAGATCACCTAGAATAGCTTTTCCTTCGTCGTTACGAATATCGTAATCCAGAAGATCATCACTGCGCTGAAAAAGTTGCCCCAACAAAGTGCCCATTTCAGAAAGGATGCGATGAAGTTCCTCATCGTATCTTTCTTGCGCGATAAAAGGAGCACGAATACACCATTTAAACAAACTGGCGGTTTTCAAATTATGAATGCGATCAAGCTGTTCCAGTGTCACGAAGAAGTCGCCGATCACCGAGTCCTGCAACCACTCGCCTTCTAAAAGATCTGAAATCACCTCGGCCGTGTATTGCACAAGTTTGATGTTGCCATGACCAGAGAGGTTCACCATGACTCGGGCTAAAAGATAGTCGCCCGCTAAAACAGCGTACTCGGGTGTATACTTCAACCAGGCCGCTGTTTTTCCTCGACGTAAATGTGAACGATCAATCAAATCGTCGTGAAGCAAAGAAGCGTTGTGAATAAATTCAATTGTTTGGCCTAAAAGAAGCTCTGTTTTCGTATCTAAAGAGAGGTTTGCTCCCATCATGCGAATCAACTTAGCTCGGAAGCCTTTTCCGCCTGCAAAAAGATCATCATAAAGCTTGTTCAGCTTCGGCAAATAGGCCGGAAAATCCTTTGGATCATAGACTTTAAGATCAATGACGCTTCGTTGCAATTTGAACTCCTGGAGAGGCCCTAACTTGTCGATTTATCTGCTTGCTGTCAAGGGCTCTCAGGCCTTAAAGTTCGAGACATTATGAATCAAGTCTTCCGCACCCAAAAGACCCTGAAATTCAGGGAGGCTGACCCGGCCGGGATCATGTTTTTCGGGAATATTTTCGCATTTGCCCACGATGCCTTTGAAGAGTTTATCGTCACCACGGGCTACACCTATGAAGAGTGGTTCGGCCAAAAGGACGTTATCATCCCCATTCGCCAAACTGAGTCCAACTTTCTTTCTCCCTTCTATCCAGGGCAGACATATGACGTCGCCGTCACCATCGCCAGCTTTGGAGAAACTTCATTCAAAATGAAATACGTTTTTGCGCAGAAAGACAAAACCCATGCGATAGTCACCATGGTTCACTCCGTGGTTGATAGCAAAACCATGCAAAAGTCATCTTTGCCATTTACTTTGAAGTCACGCTTGGAGCCCTTCCTCGAATCCACAGGACAAGGCTGTTAGGAAAATTTATGGACGAATTTAAATTTACAGGAAAAGAGTGGTGGCGAGATGGTGTGCGTTTTGAATGCACAGGTTCTGGCAAATGCTGTACCTCCCACGGCGAGTTCGGATTTGTTTATTTGAGCCTGGAAGACCGCCAACGTTTTGCCAAATATCTAAAAATTCCAACTTCGGCCTTCACTCGCAAGTATTGCGAAAAAACCGGCGGCATTTGGCATCTGAAAGAGGATCCCAAAAACCCCGACTGCATGTTTTTGAAAGGGAAAAGTTGCGGAGTCTATGAAGCACGACCCACACAATGCCGAACCTGGCCGTTTTGGCCTGAGGTGATGAATGCCAAATCGTGGGCGAAAGATGTGAAAGCTTTCTGTCCCGGTGTGGGACGAGGACCTGTCATTCCTGCGGAAAAAATCGAAGCGCAATTGCGTGAACAAATCAAAAGTGAAAAAGGATGGGGAAAATAGTTTTCCCCGTTTCTTTTTGAGTCATCTTTCTTACATTCCTCTTAGCCCCGCAAAGAATCTCATTCTGCATCTTTAGACTTTCTTGTCCTTTGTCGATGAGAACGGCATGAGGAACGTAAGCTCTAAATATCTTTATGTTTTAATTATCCTTCTGACTTTTCTGACAGGCTGTAAAGAGCCTTCTTTGGAAGTTGCTTCTTTAGGGAAAAAGCTTCCTTCGCCATCCCTAAAAGGGGCAGATCCTTTTTCGCAGGATTTCGAGGTCCAAAACTACGTTCAAATTCAAGGCGCCTGCGACTCACGTGTGGGCGATATTTTAATCAGCTTTGACAAATCGATTTGGCACCAACCTCCCACATCACCGGACCTTACAGGCACCGGCCTTCCCGCCGCAACGGTCAATGACCGCGATTGCACCGATGGTGCCTTCAATCTTTATCTCACCAAAAATGATCTCTCCAGCATCTGGGGACTTCCAACCGACTCTTCGGCTCCAAGTGTGGACTATATCTACATAAAAGGAGAAAGCCTTATTGGGGATACGGAAACACTGGTCTTATCCAAGGGACCCAATAGTGGGGGTGGGGGCGGTGGCAACTCCATCGCCACCAAATTGGTTCTGGAAAAACATTGGCCTCAAGGGTATGCGGGTTCAGGTCAGTGTGAATCCTTCCGTGCTCGCGTGCAAAACAGTTCAGGCTACAACGCCTCTGCAGCCGTCGCCATCACCTTTAAACTTGAAAAACGTGTTAAGGGCGTCATTTCAAATGATGTGGCTGCCTACACCTCTTGGCAAGACTGCCAAAACGGAATCACACCTCAAACCACCTTCACAATCCCAGCAGGAAGCGATGGTGTCGATTTCATTTATAAATTCCCAACAACTCCTTTGAATGAAACTTTTGAGTTCCGAATTACCGCTCCATCTTCACTGAGTGCGGATCCGAACTATATCTCTATCGTTATGAGAGACTCTAGTCCCGGATCCACTTACCGATGGTTGGCCATTGAACCTTACATTCATCAGATCTACAAGAATACTTGTTACCCTGTGACGATTCGCTCTTATAACTATAATCACAGCAGCTCTTATGATACTTCCGGTGGAACAATCAACATGACGTCCTCTTCATCACAGATGAAGTTCTATACCGGAGCAGACTGCACCAGCGAAGCGACAAGCTTCACCTTCCCCGCCTATTCCTCTGCCATCAATGCTTTTATTAAGTACACGCCATCTGGAAGCGAGACCGAGACATTCAAAAGCGTGACCTTGAGTCAGGGTGCAGCCACCGCTGGCACTTACACCTATGACTTTGCACCTTTTGATCTTCGCATTGATCTATCGAATAAATCTGTGCCGACTCGATTTGAATTCTGGGGGCCCCAAGTCCTCACCCGATCGCAGTGTCAAAGCTTTCAGATTACCACTATGAATGACAACGGCACTCCCATTCCCGTGAGTGCAGCCACTCAAATTTATCTGGGAACTCAAGAAGCCAATATCGGTAGCTTCTATACGGATTCAACCTGTTCTTACACCAGTATTTCTTCTATAGCGATGCCCGCTCAACAGAGTGCTTTCACTGTCTATTTCAAAGCGACAGTGAATACGGCAGGCACTTATCACTTCCTGCACTCGGCCACAGGATTAACTTTCAAGTCTCATGACTTCAATGTGATCTTGGCACCAACGAAATTGAAAATCTTTGCGCCGGACTTGATCGCAGGAGCTTGCAAAGCCTTTTCCATTGGACTCAGCGACGACATCGGCAACAACTATATCTCCACTTACAATCTGACAGTTCCTTTTAATGTTAGCTTCTCCGGTTCCTATCCAGACCGCGTATTCTCAGACAGCAACTGTTCTATTCCTAACACTTCCAATAGTGTCACAATAGGAAGTGGGATGGGAGCTGCCGTGGTTTATATCCAAACGGCGGATTTAGCGGGAGTTAATCTGAATATGTACGTCAGCTCTGTCGGAGGACTTATTGGAGACAGCTTCTATGGCACTTTCCAGTAAGATCCTAGTCTTTGATTTTCTGGCGTAAAAGCTTGAGTAACTTTTCGCGATCTTCTTCCGGATGAAGAATATAGGTTTCCGTCTCCCCTTCAGTCGGGGCAAAAGTCACGGCTTGAAATTCATCCACACAGACATCCAGACAGCTTGAGGTGACCACGCGAATTTTAGAAAGGTCTCCGGTTTCTTTAAAAGATTTTTTTAAAAAACCTTTGAGGTTTTCCGCCGCATTGCCCTCTTCATGCAAAGACTTGGAACTGATTGCTTTGTGGCATTTGGTGCAAATGAGTAAGACACCTTTCGACCAGGGGGTTTCTTCTTTTTTCATAGCCGTCTCCTCAATTCCCCCCAAAGAATTTTACCTAAGTCGCTGCGGGGAATCTCTTTCACATAATGAATCTTACGAATTTTTTCAAAGGGAAGCACTCTTTCTGAATATCGTTGTGCCACTTGCTGAGTTCCCTCGGCTGATAAAAGACTGACCAGATGAATCTCTGCCCCCAATCTGTCAGAGGGCATATCCAAGAGAGCCACTTGCAAAGGCCAACCTGCGTCCAAATCAAAAGCACAGCTCTCCAGAATAGAGCGTAGTCTTGCCACATTGGTGCCCTCGCCACCGATTTTCACATAGTCCTTACTGCGACCTTGAATATACAAACATCCATCAAGGATTTCACCACGGTCTTCCGTGGTGAACCAGCCCTCCACTTTCGTGTCACAAACTTTCATGCAATTTTCTGTATTCTGGGCATAACAGGTGAATAAGGAACCAGCCTGTACCTG
>JANJTG010000184.1 GCA_024711265.1 Bdellovibrio sp.
CCAAGAAATACAATACCGTAGAGCAGAAGAAATTTATTCAAATGTTCATTCTGATTTAAATGTAGCACAATCACGGCAGCCCAACCGGTTACACTCCAGTCTTAATTTGCCACAAATAGCCAGCCAATCGCGTCGCATAGGACTGCAGGATTTCCAAATTTGTTAGCGTCAAATCGATTAATTGCTTTTCATCCATTAACTATGGCAAACTCTTTTTTATATTGGTCTACAATTTCATCAAATCGGTTAAGATCATCTGCATACTCTCTTATACAGTCGAGAATTTTTTAGCTATAGGAAAATACAAATTTTGAAGTTAGGACTGTTCTCGAAGTAACTATCTCCCAGAATATTGCCCCAATCCTTATAGAGTTCCAGAAAATATTGTTCTATATGACTAAAGAGATTCGGATTTGTGGACTGTCCATGGTCGATGCTTTCCCCCCAAGCATCTTCAGGATTATCAGAATCAATTTTGCAAAGTTCTTTTGATATTTCAAGTATAACGGGATCCTAAAAACATTTGAATGCGCGCCGCTCTCCATCAATCAAAGCTGGGGTTCTACCTCTTCAAGTTAGGGCAATGTGTGGGTGGGAAGACTTGGAAGTCATGGAACGACATATTAGGCTGTCCGGCTTAGACGTTAAAGGAGCGATGGATACCCTCAGATCCTTCCGGGACGAGAAATTATGGCAAAGGTTGTGAGCTTGAATAACTTTAGGTGATTTGCAGTGATTGGCCTATTTAAGTATTTAAATTTAGGCTAACTCCGGCGAAATCACCATTCATCCAATATCCAAACGATCGCCAACAATTAGAAGCCCCACTTATAGCGCCTGGCCTGACAACTCTGCTGTCTAACTTTTAAACAGGACTTCCTTGTTTTCAATAACGACAGTTCTTTTGCACCTCCAAAACCCAGTCATGATATCTAAACCTCGATTCAAACTCGAGAGGTCATATTATGAACAAGTTAAGATATCTTTTACTGGCTCCTCTGCTTCTGGCTGCTTGCTCAAATCCCAGCCCCATGCAAACAGAAGTCACCTCAGACTCCACGACAGGAATAGTTGGAGGAACGGAAGTATCCCCTGGCTCTAGAGAAATGTATTCCACTGTTGGGCTTTACGATAAACAAAGCAAATCTCTTTGTACTGGTTCGTTAATTAGTGAAAACCTTGTTTTAACAGCAGGTCACTGCATCGGCGATGATCCGAAACAAATGGTGGTTATCTTCAAGCAAAAATTCGACGACGCCCAGCCTGAAAATATCAGAGTTGTCACGGCGGCCAAAAGACACGAACAATACAACCCCAAACAGTCTCGCAACACGGCCGACATTGCAGTCATTAAATTCGACTCTTCGGCAGGCCTACCGCAAGGCTACGGTCCCGCCAAACTTCTTCCTAACTTCTCGTTACTGCAACCTGGAGCGCGCATTGTTGCTGTCGGTTATGGTTTAAGTAAATCATGGATCTTTAAATCCGGTGCCGGTGTTTTGCGTACGACTGAGTTAAAAGTAAAAGATGGCTTTTCTGAAACCGAAATCATGATCGATCAGTCTCTCAAAAAAGGAGTTTGCAGCGGAGACTCTGGGGGTCCTGGCTATATGGATGTTGATGGACAGCTTTACCTATGGGGTGTTGTCAGCCGTGGTGACTCTATTCCCATTCCTTTGACTCCGAATTGCTTCCTGTTCTCGGTTTATACTCGCGTTGACGTCTATACTCCTTGGATTATCCAAGCCGCCAACGAGCTGCTGGCCCTTTAATCTTGTCTATCGCTCAAGGCTATCGAATACTTCGATAGCCTTGCGGCAATCCCGATTTCGACAATACCAACTGCCAAAGCTGATTTCTTCGCGCCCGAAAAGATCCCGCGCAACTTAAAAGATAATACTTCCACTTGCGATAAAATGCGTGATCAAACTTACCAGAAAGACCCGGCCATCCTTTATCAAAGTTCTCAAACCAGGAAAGAAGGGTTTTGTCGTAATCGACTCCAAAGTTATGCCAATCTTCCATGATAAAAAGATCTTCCATAGCCTGTCCCAATTGGGCAATAGACGGAATCATCGAGTTCGGAAAGATATGGCGTTCAATCCAAGGGTCTGTTCCAGCCTCTGATTTATTTCCCCCAATCGTGTGAAGAAGAAAAAGTCCATCATGGGTTAAACAGTCCGCCGCTGTTTCAAAAAAAGTTTTGTAGTTTTTCTTTCCGACATGTTCCACCATTCCTAAAGAGACAATGCGATCAAACTTGCCAACCACATCGCGATAATCTTGCAAACGAATCTCCACATCCAGATTTTCACATTTCTTACTGGCCAAGGCTGCTTGCTCTCTGGAAACCGTGATACCCACCCCACTGACCTGATATTTTTCAGCACAATATTTTAAAAATCCGCCCCAACCACATCCTATATCTAGCACCCTCATACCCGGTTCAATATACAGCTTGTCACAGACAAGCTTCAGCTTGTGCTCTTGCGCTTCATCCAATGTCTTGGCATTTTTCCAATATCCACAGGTGTAAATCATATTCTTATCTAACATGGCCTCATATAGATCACGATCCAGATCATAATGAACTTCACCGATCTTGAAGGCGTCAGCACGACTGGACAATTGGAAGACTTTTGATTTTATGGATTGATACAAGTACGTTGCCGGATTCACCTGTTCATCAAGGCGTGCGCGCAAAAGCAAAAAGAAGAACTGACTTAGATCTTCGCAATCCCACCACCCATCGATATAAGAGTCGCCCAGTCCAAGGGAGCCAAAAGCAAGGACACGATCGTAAAACTTGGGATTATGAATCTGAATATCCGAAGGGGCCTTGCCGTTGACGGCAATACCAGCTCGATAAAAAACACTGCTAACAAAATCTTGGGAACCTCCATGAGATAAGGCTTCGGGATTCATTCAAATCTCCTTCTTCAAGGTTGAATTCCCATAGCCTACCTCACTCCAGACAGGTCTGAGCAACCGTATTAAGCAAAGGTTGTAAACGAGCATACGCCTCCCCGTGCTACTTTACAGTTACCAAACCGCAACAAAACCCATGAAAGTCCTGGGCTCTAAGTCTTTTTTGCGATATGAGACCTTGGAAGATTTTAGAGGGGGATTCCTTGAGAATCGTATTATTTCTAACGTTCCTATCACTGACTCAAACAACAATGGCCTCACCCACACACTGGTTGGTTCAGGTGAAACCTCAATTTCGGCAGATCGTTCAGTCACTCCAATATTCCCCCATGAACGTAGGATCGAACATCCATGTTTTAGCGACAGGACACCATTTCATTCTTGAAGGCGATGACCAGTTGGCTTCAGGACTCCGTTCCCAACTTTGGGTTCGCAATATTGAGAAGAACAAAACCTACAGATTGGCCCGTATTCCCAACGATCCTGCTTTTGAGAAATCTTGGAACTTAAACAATCAAGGCCAAGCCAGTCCCTTGGGGGATATTGGCAAAGAAGGAGCCGACATTCACGTCCTGCCTCTTTGGGAAAAAGGTATCACCGGAAAATCCACCATCAAAGTGGCGGTGATTGATTCCGGTGTCGACTACACCCACGCCGATCTTAAAGAGAACATCTGGATTAATAAAAATGAGACTCCCAACAATGGCATAGATGATGACCATAATGGTTTTGTCGATGACTACTATGGTTGGGATTTCGTAAAGAAGGATTCTGACCCTCTGGACGAATTGGGACACGGGACCCACTGTGCTGGAATCATTGGCGCTCGCGGAAATGATGAGCATGGAATCGCTGGCGTCAACTGGCAGGCATCTATTATGTCGATTCGGGCATTTGACGAAAGAGGCCATGGGGAGCTCGCCGACATCGTCGAAGCTCTATACTATGCGCAACTCATGGGGGCTCAGGTGGTCAACGCCAGTTGGGGGGGCGATCCCTACTCTCAGATTCTCAATGAGGCGATTTCTGATTTGGAAAAAAGTGGCATCCTCTTTGTCGCGGCCGCAGGCAATGATTCCATGGACAATGATCAGATTCCTTTTTATCCAGCAAACTATGATCTAAAAAATATTATCTCTGTTGCTGCAACTGACAACCAAGACCAACTGGCGAACTTTTCTCACTACGGCGCTAAAACTGTTCATATTGCCGCCCCGGGCGTGGGCGTCTACAGTACCGTCTTAAACAATAGTTATGATGCTTACAGTGGAACCTCCATGGCGGCTCCTCACGTAGCAGGTGTTGCGGCTTTGTTGTGGTCCGTCTTTCCAGAGGAAAACTATCTACAAATTAAAAATCGAATCTTAAAGGGAGCGGACCCTAGCTACAGTCTCAAAAGAAAAATCTTGTCCCGCGGCAGATTGAATGCTTGGAACTCCTACCTCAATAATCGGTCTCCAGAGTCCGAGCCGGACCAAACAAACTGGAAAAAGCAAGATATCAAAGTCGAAAGCTCCCATCCTTATTTAAGTGCCGACCAATCCAAATGGGAGCTGACTCGGCCCGGGGCTGCCTATGTGCGGGTGCATTTTGCGAAAATTAATCTCGAAGAAAGTTTCGACAAAATTCAAATTCGAAAAGCCGATGGCACGGTTGTCGAAGAGATCTCCTTTAACTCCGAAGATTATACTTCTGAGTCCGTCATGGGCGATAAGATCATTATTCAAATGAAGGCCGATCTGTCTCTCGAGAAATGGGGCTTTCTTATTGACCGCTTGGAATGGATCGAAAAATAATCGGCAAATCTCGCCAAGAAGGGGGAAGCCCCCGTCTTGGCAAATCTAAGACAAGTTAAAGGGGCTTATGCCGCCATCCGTTGCGTATCCTCCCCTGCGACGATACAGTTAAGAGTTCCAACGCTCCCCAAAAGAGCCTCTGACTGAATAGAAAGCTCTTTTGCGGCGGCCGCAGCCTCCTCAGAAGAAGCGGCATTTTGCTGAGTCACTTGATCTAGTTGATTCATCGCTTGGCCAATTTGCGCAATCCCATGAGACTGTTCTTCGCTGGCTGTCGCAATCTCACTGTTGAGATCAGAGACCTTTTTCACAGCAGAAACAATTTCTGATAATACAACACCCCCCTGATGGGCCTGAGCATTGCCACGCTCGATCTTCTCGACACTTCCGCTAATTAAAGCGGCAATATTTTTTGCGGACTCGGCACTTCTTTGTGCCAAGTTGCGAACAGCTTCTGCCACGACCGCAAAACCTTTCCCTTGTTCTCCAGCTCGTGCGGCTTCCACCGCTGCATTGAGAGCCAAAAGATTCGTTTGGAAAGCAATGTCGTCAATCACCGAAGTGATTTCAGCAATTTTTTTGGAATCTGACGAAATGCTCTGAATTGACTCGATCAGAGTGCTAATTTCTTTCTCACCTTTCAAAGCCACTTCCCTGGTTGAAGAGGCCAAGGCTGCCGCCTGTTTCGCGTTTTCTGTATTGACCTTCACCATGGAGGTCAACTCTTCCATTGTTGCCACCGTTTCTTCCAAAGAGGCTGCTTGTTGAGAGGCCGCCTGAGAGAGTGAAAAAGACGATGTTGAAATCTGCTCGGCAACTTGAGTCACTTGGCTTGCGCCACCGGCTAATTCTTTTGAAACTACGCTGATCGCCTTTGACAAAGAAATGGCAAAAAAGACGCCGAAAGCGAGACCAGCAAACAATCCAACACTAATTACAACGATCATCGCGCTGTTTGTCTGATTATTTGTAGCTTGAGCCTCTTTAACAAACTGAGCGCCATTGCTTCTCTGAAAAGCCACCAACTTCGTCATGGCCTCATCATAATTTCTAGCGGCCTCCATGCAATCATAGAAAAAGATCTTCATCATCTTCTCATGATCTTCGGGAGTTCCCGAACGGTGATATTTCAGTACTGCCTCACCGATGGATTTAAAGGAACTCCAAGTTGCATCGACCTTATCATAAAGCTCTTTTTCACCCGGCATAAAATGACCGCGCTTATAGGTTTTATTATACTGCTCATACTCAGCAATGTTGGCTTCCACATCTTTTACAAACGCATCCGCTTGTTCTTTACTCAGTCCCGGTAATCCCAAACTGCGCAAACTGATGCGCACACCTCGAAAGTTCAGATACATTTGATCAGCAGCTTGTATGTTGGGCAAAACACCTTCAGATACCTTTTCATAGCTGCTTGACAAGTCCCTCATACCAAAAAAAGAGAATCCACCCACGATAATCGGAACAAGAGACATAAAAAGACATAGAAACAAAAGTTTCACTTTAAGACTCATTTTTGATCCGAACATAAGAATCTCCTTTTTAGATATTCCCATCTATAACTCACGATCCAATTTTTAACCTTTGAGCGCTCGACTGAATCAGAAGGGAAATGTCATCCACTACGGCGGCAAGTTCCCCTTCAATAAAATAAATTCCCGAAGATCTCGACAGCTCTTGCGTCTTTAGTTGCACCAAACACGGCCCTCCAACTACGACCGTGCGATTGAGCCTCTCCAGGTCTGTCCAATTTCTTAAAATCGTTGCCGCCTCCAAAGACGAAATGCACACGACATCCGGCTTAATTGTGGCGGAGGCATGCAGAAGATCCTCCACAGGAAGATCAACTCCCAGATAGTAGACCCGCCAGCCTTTCAGCATCATAAAGGCTGCCAACACCAGCAACCCACCCTCATGAAGCTCTCCCGGAAGAGTTGCTAACAGCGCTTTCGGCTGATGAGGATTCACTCTGCCGGGCTTAAAATAATTCAATAGGCGGGTCCGTAAAAAGCCCCAACAGAAATGTTCTTGAGCGACATTGATAGCGCCCCGTTCCCAATCATTTCCGACTTGCGTGAGCAGCTTTGGATAAATCATTTCCAACAAATCTGCTTCGCTCAAACGCATACCAATTCTCGACAACTGCTCTTCGGCGGCTACGGTGTCGTATCTGTAGAGCGCCTCTAAAATCATTGACAACCCTTCGCTCAAAGTCTGCGAGGGAGTCTTGATATAGTCCATCGCCGCATTTGAGATCTTCCCAGCAGCAGAAACTTGCTGAATCGCCTCGCGGGGTTTCATGCCCCTTTTGCAAAGATTGACCACCTCGCGAATTCGATTCACGTCTTCAATGACATAGAGTCGATGGCCCCCTTGCGAACGCTGAGGATTGGGAAATCCATATCTCTTCTCCCAATTTCGCAGAGTTGCTTGGGGAAGCCCCGTAAGCTGAGTCACTTGATCAATGTCTAGGAGAGAATCTATTATTGACATACTTAGATACCTTATCGGTTGATTTGATTAATTTATTAGACCAATGATAATATTTTTTTTAATCAAAATATGTGAAATTTAGTCAAAGAATCAGTTTCATGTATCAATCTTGGACAAAAGTATGAGAGTGACTAGTTTAGGAGAACAGACGTTCAACATTTTCCTCCTATGCTTTTTAGCGCCGATCCTGCGGCCTTCTTGAAGGAGCAACTCTTGGCATCCTAACCTGATATCAACAACAAGGAGGCCCTTATGTACAGCAAAGCCAAAATCGCAGGCCATCCCATTCACCCGATGCTGGTGGGATTTCCTATCACCTTTTATGTCATGACATTCTTGGGATTTTTAACCTATCAAACAATCAGCTCAGATATCTTTTGGTTTAAACTTGGATATTTCTGTAACTTTGCGGCTGTTGTCACGGCCCTCGTTGCGGCAGTGCCAGGTTTTATTGATTGGTCTTTAGGGATTCCAAACCAAACTCAAGCCAAACGACGCGGCCTCACTCACATGGTTCTAAATCTGATCACGCTGGGTATTTACGCCATCAATGCCTATATTATCAGTGGAAGCTGGAATACCGGAGACATAGGCTTGGGCACGTCTCTTTTCCTATCCGCCGTCGGCCTGATTTTCTTAATGGGTGCGGGCTATTACGGTTGGGAGATGATCGGTCGCTACAAAGTCGGCGTTGATATGAGTGCCGAACAAGAGCGCCTTGAAGAACGCTACGAAGAGAAACAGCCGCCTCTGTATCATTAATCTGTACCCTATCTCTTCAAACACGCCGCCCTTGCCAAACTTAGAATGGCAAGGCGGCTTAAAGTTTCAACGATCTGGCATTCACTGCCACAATCACCGTACTTAGAGACATCAACACGGCCCCCAATGCCGGACTTAAAAGAATTCCCATTCTATAAAAAACTCCCGCGGCCAAGGGCATCGCGATAATATTATATCCCGAGGCCCACCAAAGATTTTGCAGCATCTTTTTATATGTCACCTTCGCTAAATCAATAATCGCCACAACGTCCCTAGGATTGCTTCTTACCAAAATAATATCTGCGGCTTCAATAGCGACATCAGTCCCCGCCCCGATGGCGATTCCAATGTCCGCCTGGGCCAAGGCCGGAGCATCGTTCACACCATCCCCTGTCATGGCCACGGTCAAACCGCGTGACTGAACTTCTTTAATCTTCTCTGACTTTTGATGCGGTAAAACTTCGGCAAAATATTCATCTAACCCAATCTCTTCAGCCACCCAACGGGCCACCAGCTTATTGTCTCCGGTTAGCATCATGCATTTGATTCCCAGACTCTGCAGATGTTGAATGGCCGCTTTCGATTCCACTCGAATAATATCAGCCAAGGCAATGGCTCCGACAAGACTCCCTTCTATTAAAACAAAGACCACCGTCTTTCCTTGCAAAGACAATCTTTCAATTTCGGCTTCCTGACTTGGGATGGAAATTTTGTTTTCTTTTAAAAATCCAGGGCTAACGACAGTAACTTTCTTCCCATCAACATGGCCCTCCGCGCCCTTACCGGGGATCGCCTTAAAATCACTCACCATTCTTTTTTCCGAAGTAGCAGAGACCACCCCTTTAGCCAAGGGATGCTCAGAATGAGCCTCCACCGCCGCGGCCAGACCCAAAACCTCTTGTGTCGAAAATTCTGAAGAAAAAACAATGGTGTCCGTAACGCCAAATTTCCCCTCCGTCAATGTTCCGGTCTTATCAAAAATGATGGCATCAATGTCTCGGGATTTTTCAAAAGCCGCACGATCGCGAATCAAAAGGCCATGAGTTGCCGCAATGGCCGTGGAGACAGCCACTACCAAAGGCACCGCAAGCCCCAAAGCGTGAGGACACGCAATCACCATCACCGTGACAGTTCTCTCAATAGCAAATTCCAAACTTTGTCTTGTCAGTAAAAGCCAAGAGGCCAGAGTCAGTGCCCCGCCAACAACGGCAACAATCGTCAATATCATTGCCGCCCGATTGGCTAGATCTTGCGTCCTTGATTTACTTTCTTGAGCCTCACGCACAAGCTCGATGACCTGATTGAGATAGGACTCCTTTCCCATCTTTTTTACTTCGGCCTCTAGGGAGCCCTCTCCATTTAGGGCTCCTCCAATTAACCCATCCCCTTGGGTCTTTAACACGGGTGTCGATTCTCCGGTCAGCATAGATTCATCCACGGCCGACGTTCCTCGTATAACAATACCATCGGCGGGAATTTTCTCCCCGGGACGAATCAATATCTGATCCCGCAAAGCCAGTTGTTCAATAGGGACATCTTGAAAACTGCCATCCGAAAGAATTTTATGTGCGACCGCCGGCATCAGCTTTGCCAGCTCCTCCAAGGCCCGCGATGCTCCCATCACGGAATTCATTTCGATCCAATGACCCAACAGCATAATGTCAATCAAGGTTGCCAATTCCCAAAAAAACTCCATCCCCGGGAA
>JANJTG010000190.1 GCA_024711265.1 Bdellovibrio sp.
ACGGAGTGGTGGTGGTTGGAGCTTGCGGGATGGGTGGTGGTCGAAGTTTTGATCCTGATCTTGGGAATCCAGCGAATCCGTGAAGAGCTGTGGCAGATGGCGCATTCGAAGTTTCAGTTGATGCGCGCTCGTGAGGAGGCCTTGCGCTTCTCGTCTCTGAAGTCGAGCTTTCTTAGCAATATGAGCCATGAGATCCGCACGCCTCTAAGTAGTATCATCGGGTTTTCAGATATTCTTCGTGATACCAACCTGGACGAGGAGCAGACGGATTACGTTGGAACCATTCATCGTTGTTCTGAAACACTTTTGCGTCTTATAAATGACATTCTGGATATCTCAAAAATTGAAAATGGACTATTGCAGATAGACCGACATCGATTTGATATCAGAGAACTCCACGAAGATATCCACAAGATGTTTTCGGTGAAATGCCAAGATAAGAATGTGGATCTTGAGCTGAAGTTAGATGAAAGAATATCCGCTTATGCCTGGGGAGACTCCCACCGACTTCGTCAGATCCTGATGAATCTTGTGGGAAACGCGGTGAAGTTCACGGATAAAGGTAAAATTCGCATCGAGTTAAAAAAAGATGTCGCAGAGGGCTTGTATCGCTGGACAGTCATGGATACCGGAAAGGGCATTGACTGCGACAATATCAAAAAATTATTCCGCAGCTTCTATCAAGAAGATCCGTCGATTTCACGCATGTACGGAGGCTCCGGGTTGGGGCTGATGATATCGAAAAATCTTGTAGAGTTGATGGGCGGTGAAATTTCGGTGGAAAGCAAGTTGGGAGAAGGAACAACGTTTTCCTTCTCCCTTCCTCTAGAAGAGGCTTGATTATAAAGACATCTCGGCGGTGGATTCTTCTTCCATCACGGAAGAGGTCTCGTCAGCCTCAACGCGGAAGCCAAGAGATGCCATGATCGTCTCGGCTTGCAAAAGAGCTCCGACAAGATTCTTCTGTTCGTTGACTGTCGCGGAAGCAATCCAAAGATTCTCTAGCTCGGGAATCGTTAAATTCGCACTCAGTTTAAGATCTCCATTTCCAGAGATGATCGGTGCCACGAAAATTCTTTCTAACTTCAAGCCATCCAGAGCCTCGGGGTAGGCGCGCTTAATCTGACGCTTGATTTTTTTAAGCGCCAAACCCACAACCTCACTGTCTTCAGTGACTTCCTGTTCAATGAAGGTCATCCATTGAGAGGCCTGAAGCATTTGACCGTCCACTTCGATCGCAGGCAAGAAGCGGCCAGCACAAGGACCAATTTCGTCTTGAGTGGTGCCGTTAAGAATATGCATGGCTGTCGATTCCGTCACCGCTTTGCTGTGGCACAGATCAAGGCAGAGGGCTGTCCAATAGGTGTTTTTAGAAAGTTTAGAGCGCGCACGCACAGAGAGAGCTTCTTCAGGAAGCAAAAGAGCAAGATCCTTCACTGTGCCTGCGAAAATGAAATTATGTGCGTGCAAAGTTTTGGAGCCATTGATGGTCACATGTGTGACGCGTTCGCCTTCTTGGTGAAACTTGGTCACATAAGAGCGCGGCATAAAGTCGCCTTGGAATTTTTCAAAAAGCAACTGAGTCCACTCATACGGCTGAAGAGTGAGATCCAGACGTTTGCTGTTGGTGAAGTAGGCAAGTTCTTCATAGAAAGGCGGTGGGTTGTCGCCAAATCCCAAGAAAGTTTTAAAGCCGCCAGATTCGTAAGTGATGGGAGCCTCTTCCGACGCATCTGCGACTACAGAGGTGTTCAAAATATTTCCCAGAAAGCGCAGGGCTTTTTCTGACAGAACCGAATCAGGAACAAAACGAATTCCGTTGTTCATGGGGCCGGTGGGGAAGTTGACTTTTTTATTTACTCCACAGGGAACATCGGCCGCTTCGATAAGGGCGATGTTTTTTGTTTCGCGGCTAAGTGCTGCTGCGATGCTAAGACCAGTTAAACCACTTCCAATAATTGCATAATCGTAGATATGAGCCATGCAAATACCTTCCCTCAAAAGGGACAAGCTTTGCAAGTCTCAAAGAGACGAAAACTTAGCTAACGCATTTAATCAAAAGTCGGAGAAGGGCTCTGGCGGCGGGCTTGAGCCATGCTTGCTTATCGAGTAGGCACGCCACCGAAGGTGAGGTTTTATAGTAGAACGCGATGAACTTGCGTCCCCAGCGTGAGTTGCGCAGGGTGAAGTCACGGAACTCTCGCAAAGTGAAAACTTCCGGGGACTGAGGGTCTTCAAAGGCTGCTGTCGCAATAAAACAGCGGGGTCGTTCTTTATCCGAAAGTTTTAAAAATTGTTTTACAATGTGTGGATGACGAGCCGTTTTTTGAAAAGACTCGGCCTTCCGAACGATGTCTGGATAAATTGGCGTGAATTGTATAAACACAGCCAATTGTTTTGCGGCATTCATCATGCGATCAGAGTACTTCTCGTGAGTATCATAGATGCGCATAAGATCCCAGTACACCGACGCCACGACGGTCAGCTCTGTCGTGCGCGCGCTGTCTTTAAATGCTTCCGGCTTAAGACGTTCACCTTTTTTGATTTCAAAAACGATATCTAAAATTTTAAGATATTTTTCGTAAGAAACCGCTGCTTCAGAATATAGTTTTTGGGTCATGCAGAGGCGGGCTTTTTTTATCAGGGTCACGCGACTTTTCCACAGCTGCAAACGGTGCTGTTCTTTGGCCCGCTCTTGAGCCATTAGGATACCGCCACTGCTTGTCGCCAAAGTTCGGCGTAAATCGGAAATACAGCCCGCACACACCTGAGGTGGTAAATTGGCTTCCCCTGCGGCCTGAAGTTTTGCAATGAGTTCCGGCGCTACAGGATGAAGCTCAGTAACTTGTATTCCGCATCGGGGGCATTGAATCATTTCTGAGTTCCTTAAACTCCCATTTTAGGAAAGTGTGGCAATTAAAGCAAACTCATTGGATCAATATCGATTAATATTTTAATTCCGGAGGGGATCCAATCCTGGTCACCCATTAACTGTCTTGAAAAGGGATTTGCCGCAGAGGCCTGAGCCGTTTTAATCAAGAGATGATAGCGAAACTGACCTCGCAGCTTGGAAAGCGGCGCTTCGGCGGGCCCTAAAATCTCAATAGACTCATATTGAGGAAACTGTGCCTTTAAGGCCTGGGCTCGTCTCGCTAAAAGTCGGGCTGTCTCATCGACCTTTCCGAGATGGGCACCTTGAATACGAAAACTCACTAAACGTCCAACGGGAGGGTAGTTGAGTTGCGCGCGAATACTGAGTTCATGTTGAGCAAAACCCTCGAAGTCATGATTGCGCGCAAAAGTGATGCTGTCGTGTTCGGCGTTATAAGTTTGAATGATCACCCGTCCCGGGCTTTCGCCTTCTTTCACGTGGCGACCGCTGCGACCACTCATCTGGGTGATCAATTGAAAACTTCTTTCCGTGGCTCGAAAATCTGGGAGGTTGAATCCCACGTCGGCAAGAACAAGTCCCACCAACTTGAGTTTTGGGAAGTCTAAGCCTTTGGCGATCATCTGTGTGCCAACTAAGATATCGATTTCGCCTGTTTCCATGTTGGCGATCAGATCCTCAAGATCCGCTCGGCTTTGAATTTCATCTCGATCGGCGCGGGCGATCTTTTTATCAGGGAAAAGGCGGGCCAGATCTGTTTCGACAAGTTCTGTTCCAAGCCCGATGGCCTGCAGTTCGCCTTCTTTGCAGTCCGGACAGCGCGATTTGAAATTCTCGTGATAATCACAATAGTGGCAGATGAGGTGCGAGTGCGCATGTAACGTCAACGAGATGTCGCAGTTAGGACATTCGCGTGTATGCCCGCAAGCAGGGCACACCACCATTTGCGCGACCCCACGTCGGTTGAGGAACAGGGCGGCTTGATCGCCCTGTTCTAAAACTTCCTTCATGCGCTCATACAGATCAGGGCTTAGCCAAAATGGAAGATGGGAATATTTTTCGATGATTTTCTTTTGTTCTTCGTCGTCAGCCTTTTGTTTGCGCAGGTCGATGACTTCGATTTCTGGCAGTGAACGATTGGCGACCCGGCGGCGCAAGGTGTGAAGTTGGTATTTGCCCTCTTGAGCGTTTCGCCAAGACTCCAAGCTGGGGGTTGCAGAACCCAGAACCACAGGGCAATTCATCATTTTTCCCATCATCACGGCGGCGTCGCGACCGTTGTACTTTAACTTTTCATCTTGCTTAAAGCTAGGCTCGTGCTCTTCGTCCACAATGATGAGCCCTAAATCTTCAATGGGGCAAAACAGGGCCGAGCGAGCACCGATCAGAATCGACTTTCTGCCCTCAACGATATCCCACCATTGATTGGTTCGTTCGCGATCGGTCAACTGTGAGTGAAGGGCCGCGATTTTATCCCCGAAACGACGTGCAAAACGCTGAATAAGCTGGGGGGTCAAAGAAATCTCAGGAACAAGAACCAGCCCTCGCTTTCCTTCTTGAAGAACTTTATCAAGAAGACGAAGGTAAACCTCTGTTTTTCCAGAACCTGTCACCCCGAACACCAGGTGAGTCGAAAAGTTGGAGTGCTGAGAGATGCTTTCAAAACAAGTCTGTTGTTCTTCCGTCAAATGAAGGGCGGAATCGCTTTCCAGTTGAGGAATGACCGGGGGGCGTTTTGACTGTCTTTGTTTGTCTGTCTTTCTTAAAGGGGGGAAGGCCGATTGAGCTACTTGCCCCACGGGATGAATATAATATTGCGCAAGCCACTCCAGCCACTTCATAAAGGGCTCAGGAAGTGCCGAATACTCTTCGTCGAGGGAATCAATACTTTTGACCTCAAAATCGGGAACGGCGGTCGCGGGCCCTAACACCAGACCTTTTACTTTACGACGCCCCAGCGGGACGTTCACAAGCTGACCGCGTTGCAAGGGACCTGAATAGCTATAGGTCAAAGCCTCTGGAAGAGGCGCATCGACAGCGACTCTCCACAGCTGGTCAGAGCTCATCGAAACCTCGTGTAGAACTCCGTGATAACGTCTTTGGCGGGAAGAGCATTAATGCCGTCCCACTTGAGATTGCTGTCCAAAGAAGAGGGCTGAAAAAGATTAACAGCGGTTTGCGGTCGAGCCGAAGCACTGATCAGACGAATGGTGACGCTATTATTTCCCCAGCGAATTGTGCGGGCGCGAGGATAGAATAAACCACGAGCAAATTGGTTGTAGTTGTTAGCACTCATCTCGACTTGGCTGGGAAGACGAAGTTTGCGCACGACAAATTGATCTTGCTCAATCCAGATACCCGGAGAGTTTTGTTCTTGATCCACAGGAGTGGCGACACCCAGCGCATAATTGACGACGCCGCCGGTGCGCGAGTAGCGCACCCAAGGTTCAGGCTCATGTTTGAAATCGGCTCCGACTTTTCCAACGGGTTTTTTTTGGTAGGCGGAGTGGGGAATCATCTTTAACTGTGCCAGCGTATTGGCGAAAATTTCGGGATTCCGAAAGTTCAGGAATTTTTCTAGGAAATCTTCGGGAGCCTTTTCGTTTTTTTTGTTGTTGTTAACCATGCTCCATTTTTGTCCACCGTTGTAGAGGAACTGAAGTTTGAAGCTGTTTGCAAGATCTTTCCCGCCCGTGACAGTCAGGCGCATTGTTCGATCGCTGTCGATAAGCCAGGTTTCTTTAACGGAAACGGTTTCTTCGCCGCTGGAAAACTGCACTTCCTGTTCAATGGCGTAAATGCCGCTACCTGCATTTTCAGAGGTTTTCTGTAAAATAGTGCGCGTGGGAAGAATATAGGCCATCGACAGGGTCGGAGTAAAAACCAGTGCTGTAAAGAGGAAACAAAGGATCTTTTTCAAGGCTGCTCCTTATTTCAGGCGTTGCGCTAATTGTAAAATATAGTTTTTCAATTCAGAGCCCAGGGCCGGGTTCTGCAAAGCCAACTCAATATTGGCCTGGAGGTATCCCAGCTTATCTCCGGCATCGTATCGTTCCGCAGTAAAAGTCATGGCATTCAAACCTTTGGATTGGCAAAGAACCTTCATGCTATCAGTAAGCTGGATTTCTCCATTCAGTGTCGGTTTGGCAGACTGAAGGATATCCATGATGCTGTTGTCGAAAACATACCGGCCGGGAAGGGCCCAGCGACTTTTTGTTTCAGAAGGTTTGGGTTTTTCCATCAAGGATGTGACCTTAAAAAAGCCACGGGATGTTTCTTCCACTTCTGCGATTCCGTACTTGGAAACGTCTTTGTCTTCAACCTTCATAACAGAAATTGTTGAGGTTCCTGTTTCCTCAAAAGATTTAACCAGTTGTGAGGTGACATTGGGTTCGCCATGGAAGCCCATGGTGATTTCGTCGCCAAGAAGAACAGCAAAAGGCTCATTCCCAATAATCGGCAAACCGCAAAGAACGGCATGGCCCAACCCTAAAGCCTGCTTTTGGCGGATGCTGATGATGTTGGCTTTTTCGCGAATGCGCGTGACTCGCTCAAGAAGATTTTCTTTGCCATCTTTAAGAAGTTTGTCTTCCAGTTCGTAGGAGGTGTCGAAAAAATCTTCGATCGCGTGTTTGCCGCGGCCTGCGATAAGAACAATGTCCTCAATGCCAGCCTGTACGGCTTCTTCCACGACGTAAAGAATGATCGGAGCGTCGACAATAGTCAGCATTTCCTTAGGGACCGTCTTTGTGGCGGGTAAGAAACGGGTACCTAGACCTGCGGCGGGGATGATGGCTTTTTTTACTTTCAACATGCCTTATAAATCTCAGACGTTTCACTCTAAGACAAGAGTTAACGATGCCCGGTATGGAAAGATCCAGGAAGGCCTTGAGCTGTTTCAAGATGAGAAGGTTTTTGGTTTTTTGTAAATCTGCCGAAAAGTACTGTGATATTCTTGTTTTTGGGGAGTATTCCATGAAAGTACGTTTGAATAAGACGACGTGGCGGGCGGTCAGCGGTATAGCTGCCTCTTTCTTGCTTGTTGTGTCGTTTCAAAACTGCGGCAAAGCAGGCTTTGATGCAGACCTTGATAGTAATCTTGAGTCGGGCTCATCAGACGCGGCCCTCAGTGCGAAATATGGCGAGTCAACAGCCGCCAAAGTTCAAGCTATTCCCTTTGCTTTCGACGCCACTTTCGACACGATCACCTATAACTCTTGTGCTGAATCTCAGCTTCGCACCAGCAATGCCTTTTTCTCTATTAAAGCCGGCGCCTACACGACGGGTGGGATTAAAATTAAAGATGAATTCTATGCTTACGCGGATCAGAACTTTAAGCCGATCTATCCAGAGCCGACGTTGACCGAAAATCAATACAAACAATATCTTGCCGACTCGCCAGTCAACAATGGCGCGGTTCCCTCTATGGCCGTGCGTGTGAAGAACAGTTTGACCGATGTTTATACCACGAACAAATCAGTCACTCTGTGGAGCGATGTGATTCCGATGGTGGGTACGCTGACAGATTCTTTGGTGATGGATTCTTTTGCGCAAAAAGGAATTACCGCAAACTACTTCCCTTTTTCTCCTGAACAAAGAGTGTTGGAGGCCGGCATTAACTTCAACTCCAGTGAAGAGTTGGCGGAAGAGTTTCGTAATATCTTTATGAACTCAGGGGTTTTGTCTCTTACCTATATGGCGAGCAATACTGAAATTTATAAACTGCGTTCAGCCAGCGATGCGTATCCGGTGAAAACAGCTTACGGGAAGGCGTACAACCTGACCTTTTCTCCTTATGCTGTTTCCGGGGGCGCTACCAACAACCCGAATCACATTTTATCTCAGATCAATGAGACAGACTTGTCTTCTCCAGGAGTTGGTTCGAAGTTTTGGAATTGCAGTCGTCGCTTTTCTGTCATTCGTGCGCAAGATGCCGCGGCCTATTGTCCGAATCACACTTACGATCAATTGAAAGATCCATTCATTCGCGCGGAACTAGAAATTGCTCGTCGTCATTTACGTGCTGATCAGTGGGATGTTAACGTTACCAATCGCTGTGCGGTTCCTAAGGGCGGCGTCTCTTGTTATAAAGAAGAGGCTGTTGGCGGCGCGCCGGTGGTCGAGTACGACTTAACGAAAGAGTGCTTCCGTTCAAACGGCAGCTATGCGGGAGCTGTTCCCAGCAGTAAGTGCATGCACTTCATTACTGTCTGTACTCGCGATTAATTGCTGGCGACTCGTTCCTCAAGGAACTCCTGCATTTGCTGAGGATAAGCTTTAATGTATTTTACAGGGTCGACCATTCGACCCTTTTTCTTTACCGCGAAGTGAAGATGAGCCCGGGTGCAGTAACCCGTGCAGCCCACTTCCCCAATTTTCTCACCCGCAGAGACCTTGAGACCCTGACGGATTCTTTTGTCGATACGATGAAGGTGATTGTAAGACGTCTCCATTCCGTTCGAATGAAGAAGAACGATATAGTTCCCCGCCGCTCTGTTATTCCCATAGCGAACCACGATGCCTTTGCGGGGAGCAAAAACGGGATCTCCCGTGGGAAGTTCAAAGTCGATCCCTAAGTGTGGCTGAAGACGCTTTGTGATGGGATGAAGGCGATTGGGCTTAAAGCGGCTGGCCACCTTGATATATTCTACCGGAGCATAAAAGGGTTTTTCATCGGAAAGATCTTGAGCGGAAAAAAACACGCCGCCATCCTTATAGCGAACAAATCTTTTTTGAACTGAAGCGCCATCAATCTCAAGCGAAGTCTGCAAAACTTCTCCATATTTCACAAACTGTCCAGCCTCGTACTTCTTTTCTACCGTAAACCAAAAGCGGGCTCCTCGTGCGACATCGCGAGAACTCGTCATATCAAAAACGTAGGCATCCATAAAACGAGTGGCGACCCAGTTGCTATTGATTTTCGCAAGCACACTTCCCAGTAAGGAGCCATAAACTCGGCCCTCGACTCGGGTTAAAGAGATTTTGTAGTTCGGTTTATACGCCTGAGCCTGAATGGAGGGCCCTTTTTTTAGGATGCGGAAGGCATCCGAGGTTTGCGAGTCGAACATACGAAGTTCAACTTCGCCGGGAGAGCGGCGGACAAGATATCTTGTGTCGAGAGTAAGAAAGAGTGTGCGCAGTCCCTTATCGGCAGCTAGCACTTGTTCGCGCTCTTTTTCTGAAAAACCTTGCTGGCGTAAAATAGAAAGAAGGTTGTCGCCAAGACGAACGGGTTTTGCGGTAAAAGTGTTGGCGCTAGCTTGGGCCGGTTGGTAGGATGTGAGTGCTAAAAAGAACGCACTCACAATACTTGCGAGGTGAAAAGTCATGCCCCATCCTTTGAGCGTAGTTAAACTTCCTGTTTCTCTTTTTGTTTATCTTATCGTGAACATAGCCTCGGCCCAAGTTTATAATTCCTCGATCTCGGCGGCGACCGGCGGAACTGGACGTGCGGCTGTGGAGGCAGGGGACGCCTCATTCTTAAATCCCAGCTCGTTGGTGCACCTCCGGGGGCACTACTTGTTTTCTTCATTTGCTAAAGACGAATTTGCCGTCACATTGAGTGACAACAGTGAAGAAAGTTTTTTGCCCGCGTCTTTGGGCTATGTACAAAAAAAAATGGATGTTTCCCAGGGGCAACTTGAACAAAGCGATATTACGTTGTCGCTTGCGGAATTTGCCGTCGACAAGTTGGCCTTCGGAATTACGGGACACTACTTTGAACAGAAGCTTCCTCAGTCTTCCTATCGTCAAATCAATGCGGACTTGGGGTTCTTATACACGCCCCAGCCGCATATCGGGTGGGCCCTGGTGGTTTATAATGCTTTTGGGGAAAAGGAAGATGTCCCCGAGAATCTGCGCCTGAAGACTTCTGTGGGCGGAGGGTTTAATTATATTTATCAAAACACCGTTCGCTTTCGCCTGGACGCCACTTCGGAGTCTATTTATATGGGGGGGATTGAGACTTATATAAATAAATTTATGATTACTCGCCTAGGCTACCAGAACGATACGGACCACAAAAGGGAGCTTATTACCGCCGGTCTAGGCTTTAAAGGCCCCAGATTCGCTTTAAACTACGCTTATCAGGGAAATCCGCAAATCTCAGGAGATTACCGCCATTCGGTTGACTTGGAGATTCCGTTTTGATAATTAACTCGTTCCGTTAAGAACTCGGAGGATTAAAATGGCTTCTAAAACAAAACGTACTGAATACATTCGTGAGAAGAAAAAATCGACTAGCGGCAAAAAGCGTAAAGCGGCTGTTCGCACAAAAGGCACTACAAAATCTGCAAAAGTGCTTTTCAAAGACTAATTTTTCTTTGATTTTAGATATTTAGGAAAAGCCTTTGAGGGGTCCTCAAGGGCTTTTTGTTTTAGTCTCTTGCCAAAACCCCTGTGGGGCTTTTTGGGCTCCTGCCTATTAGCGGCGGCTGAGGGATCGTCTTAACAATCCACCGTCTTCTTGGACTCCGCCTTTAAGGTCCCATCGGAAGGGAAGTTCAACCCATCCTTCTTGGCCGGGATAGAATCGCCACTTTTTGAGGGCGGCCAAGGTCTTTGCATCGAGGTTGCGGAAACCTGTCGACTTCATCATGCGGAACTTGGTGGGGTAACCTTCTTTACTAATGTAAGCGACGAAAGCAATTTCACCCTGATCGCCACGACGACGTTCTTCGCGATCATATTGAGGGCGCGGATTTCCAGGCATTTGACGAAGTTGATCTAAACTGCGCACGCCGTGGGGCATACCGGCGATTTGGTTTCCAGGTCCTTGAGAACCTGAGTTGCCAGCACCATCACCTTGTTTCGTACCAAAACCATTTCCTTGGCCACCCAGTCCACCGCGTTTGTTGGCGGCTTCGCGCGCGGCCGCTTCTCGAGCTGCGGCGGCATAGGCTGCGGCTTTTTCAGAAGCTAAGGCCGAGGCAATGGCTTTGGCATTTTTTTGACGAAGAGAGTTTTGCAAAGAGGCCAAACGATCAGCTTCCTCTTTGTTCGCTTCATCCAGGGCGTTCAAATCTTCATCCTGCTCAGACTCAAGAGCGGCTGCCATGGCTTGCATAGAGCGTTTTTCATTTTCGATCTTGGCTTTTTGAGAGCGATCGATATTTTCGAAATCGTCGTTAAAATCTTCATTGAGATGGGAGGCTACGGCCACTTTGGCCAGTTCGCCTTGGTCTAACTCTGGCGCTTCAATATCGTCGATGGTCATAGGGACAGCCTTAAAGGTTGTCTTGGGAGCCACACTGCGCGCAGCCATAGGAGCTGCTTTGGCAGCCACGTCCGCTTTGCTGGCCGATTTAGCGGTCTTTGCTGGCAATGACTTTGCGACCTTTGTTTTTGCGGTGGTCTTTGGTTTTGCGACAACGATATCACCAGGGCTTCCTGCGTCTTCCAGTTTTTCAACCAGCGGAGTGTCTTTGGCTATAGGAGTTCCACCTTGTGTGGGAGGAACGGGTTTTCCTTGAGGGGCCATTCGCGGCGCCGGTGTGTCTTCAATTTCAATCGTGATAGTCTCAGTCTTAGCTTGCTCCACTAGAGGCACGGTCATCATCGCCACCATCAAAATGGCGGCAGCATGCGCCGCTGCGGAGAGAGTGATAAAGCGGGAGGTTTTGCTTTGTTCGGGTTCGCGGTGAGCTAAAAGCCAGGTATCGAAGTCGATGGCGTTGGCTCCGCCATCTTTTGCCACCGTATTTTGTTGGGGAGCTTCTGACACAAAGTCGGCCTTAGCCATTTTGAAGTCAAAAAGACTCAACTGATCTTCGCCATTTGACTTGTCGTTATCGAGGTTAAAACCCATAGAAACTCCTGTGCTATCAGAAGACGCATTATCAATTCCTGGGCCACCTGGAGGGACCTCTAATTGAAGATGGGGCTATGGGATCTGGTATTTATTTCATTGTTGTTCGGGCCATTGGCAGCCTTACTCTGGCA